>JAZRWX010000334.1:0-1013 GCA_045599905.1 Acutalibacteraceae bacterium | reverse complement strand
CGCGTCAATTTTCGTAAATGCCATGTGTTATCTCACCTTTCTTGCGTACCGGTATGTGATCTCAATACCCAACAACCCGAACTGCGTTCCCGGCGCGTCACTACGAACACCTACTTGAAACACTTCGCTTCGCCGTTCTTTCCTGCGCGTCCGTTCCGTGATGGGTACGGTCGAACAGAAGAACGACGCGTCGCCGAAATTGAACAGGTCAAAATCGAACAGGCTCAAGCTGCCTTCGCGCATCACCGTCCGGTCGCGCCGGTCAGACTGGTAAAAAATCTGGTACTGCGTCTGCGAATACGGCATCAGCATATACGACACGTCGCGTACCGTTTTTGTACGGTACAAGCTGTTCAGGCTCATCAGCGGCGTTGTCCACCAGCATTCAATCGGCGTTTCATCGTCATACAGCGCGTCAGCGGTGTCGATACCGCCCAGCACACACACTTTGCCGTCTGCCGTGCCGAACATCAAATGCCCGTCCACGCCCAGCATTGCCGTTGGCGTAAACCCCTGCCAGTAATACCATTCGTATTGGTTCGTGCCGTTGGTCGCTTCGTATACCTGCGCACCGTCCGCAACGTACACGCTGTCCCCGGCGCACAGATAATATTTGTTCCCGACCACCGCGCCCACGGCTGTTTCGTCCGCTTCCGTCCGCAGTTTTTTGTTAATCAGCAAAGACCGGTTTTCGATACTGCGCTGTTGCGATACCGCCGTACCGGCTACCGCGCATACGCCGTTCCCCGACAGGAACAACGGCGAATCGCCCAGCACCGCAAACGTGTCACGGCTGCACGCGCCGTCACCGACCGCGCCCTGCGTCACGGGGTATTTCGGTTTCAAATCCGCGTCCAGCGTAAAGGTTCTCAGCCATTGCGTTGCGTCCTGTCCGTTGCCTTCTTTGATGATGATCTGGGTATCGTACTGCCGTGCGTAACCCATGATCGCGCTGGTGTCCGCGCCGACCCGTGTATAACCCGTGTCCGGGTAATATGTCGGGTCGTAAAGCC
>JAZRWX010000333.1:0-8390 GCA_045599905.1 Acutalibacteraceae bacterium | reverse complement strand
CGGACGTGCGGCAGAACAAGATAATCATATCGGCATTTGCCGCAGCCGATCTGCGCACCGTCGACAAAGCCGTGACGCGCCAACAGCGTTTCGTCCACAAAATGATAATTCACCCCGTATTGAGACATACTGCGAAGATCGTTTAAGAAAATGCGGTTGTAGTTTGAAACCGATTCACCGGATTCACCCTCATCCCGCTGATAATCAAAGTACACGCTGCGGATCGGATGCAAAACGGCAACATTTACCGCTTCATCACTTTCGGCAATCATATACCCCAAACGGGTGGCATATTGATTAAAGGTTTTGAAATCACGGCGAACCCACGGATTTACCGCGGAATAATGCGCCGGATAATCCCGTTTGCGCTGACCGTATTCAGCGTACGGCATCAGGTGGTGGCAAAGCAAATTGACACCGCCCACGAACTGAAAGTCCAGAATCCGTTTCAAGTCAGTCGGCGTAACATCCCAGCCGCAGCATCCGAATGATTCAGTCAAAATCTGCCGTCTGCCGAGCTGTGCCGCAACCGAAGTAACCTGACGGGCGGCAAGTTCGTTATCAGTCGTGCGTCCGAGCCAGTCGATGCCCGGAATATGTTCAAACTCATAAAACGGCATAATACCGGCACAGCAGGCCATCTGGAAACCCAAACCGCCCTCTTCGACATAGTGACCGGTAATTTCCACACCGTTTTCCTCACACCAGTTATAGGTCATTTCGGCAAAGGCACGCAGCATCAGTTCCTGCATGGCTTTCCAATAACGGTAACGGAAAGTGCGATATCCTTCTTTTTTCAGGAACAGCAGTCCTAACTGGTCAAAAATATCCACGTCATAGGTCTGACGGAAATAATCTTCCAAAACGGTCGTATAAGGAGTGCCCCACCGCTGATACTGCGGTTCATCAGTGAAAAATCCGCGGAATTTTAGCTTGAAATCATCCCCGAAACGTTTTTTATACGCCCGGTGCGTCAGTTCTAAAAACTTATCGACAACTTCCGGATTCAGAATATCCGCAGTAGATGCCGAACGGCGGACGTAAACGTTAAAGTATTCACCGCCCTCGTCAGCGCTGACACGGATCAGCCGGTCTTCGGTCACACGATAGCTGACCGTTGCCGCCGGATCAAAAGCGCCGGAAGTATGTTCCAGATAACAGTCACAGTTTTCGGGATCATCCAACAGTTTACCGCCCGCAAATCCGCTGGGCCATCCGTTCTCGTCATAGATCCACGAATCCATGCCGGTCGCTTCGCCGTGGTCGCCGCAGGCACCGATACACTGCATCCATTCTTCCGAAAGATACTCGGTCTTCAAACCGCCGCGGGCGTGCATGAAATAACCGCCGATGTTGTTTTCTTTCATCCAGTCGATCTGACGGCAGAGTTCGTCCGGTTCCAGTTTTGCGTTCCAGGACCAGAACGGGATCGGTTTATATCGGTCAAGATTACCGTTCAGACGGGCAATGATTTTTTCTTTGTTCATTCTTTTGAATCTCCTATATCATAAATCGATTCGTGCAACACGTACGACCAGATTGCGGCCGAAAGTATACGGAACGGTTTCAATTACGGTTTCGCCGTCCTGCTGCCTGAATCGGAGTGATTCATTGTTATCCATAAAAGTGACCGCACGGATCTTTCCGTCAAAACGGAAGCGTACTTCAAAATCCGCCGCCTGCATTTTGGCAACATTCGGATCAGCCACCATCGGCAGATCGTAACAGAAAAGATAATACGTCTTTTCGTCTTTTTGCAAAATAAAATCTTTGGGTTTGTTTTCAATGACGATACCGGTCGGATACGGATCATGGATCGCTTCATCGAAATATCCGGTCCAATGCCCGATCAAACCGAAAATCGCCGCGTCGATCGGCCGGATCTGTCCGGTCGGAAGCGGACCGACGTTCATCAGGAAATTGGAACAGTAACGGCGGCAATCCGCCAGTTCTTCGATGATTTGAGCGGGCGCCTTATAGTTAATGTCATCTCTGCCGTAGCCCCAGCACTCGTTAAAAATTTCGCACATTTCGCTGGCAATATACTTCGGTGATCCGTCCAGATTGATCGGGGACGGTTTCCCCCGTTCAAAGGTCACGCTGTCCAACTCGATATGTCCCAGTTCCCCCAAATGCGAAAGACCGGTATTGTTGATGATCATGGCTTCCGGCTGATATTTGCGAATGGTCGCGTAAAGCGCGTCCTCTTCCCAATCATCGTCCGGTCTGTCCCACATACCGTCAAACCACAGCCCGCCGATCTTGCCGTAGTTGGTACAAAGGATTTCCACACTGCGGCGCAGATATGCGAGATACGCTTTGAAATCGTTTTGATAGCTCTTGACGTGCCAGTCCAAAAGCGTGTGATAGAAAAACGGAATGATACCGGCATTGCGGCAGGCATCCACAAATTCACGCACCAGATCGCGTTTGCAGGCCGCGTGCATAGCATCATATTCAGTCAGTCCGCAGGTGTCATACAGCGAAAAACCATCGTGATGACGGGTAGTCAGCGTAATATAACGGCAACCCGCCTGTTTAGCGGTGGCAACCAGTTCTTTCGCCCAATCCGGATCGGGATCAAACGAATTGACCAGCGGTTCATACTCCTCATCGGGAATATGATTGGTATGTTTGACCCATTCCCCTTCTCCGATAATGCTGTACAGTCCGAAATGGACAAACATGCCGAAGCCCAGTTTTTCAAAATCTTTGATATACTGCTTGACAATCATCCAAAACTACCTCAATACATCGGGAACGAAACCACGTTTGCAGATGCCGATTGCGCCCAGGAATAAAAACCGATCGTCTGCCCGATAAGGGATTCCATGTTATTAACTTGCAGCATCGGCGCTTCCAATTCCTCTATACGGTCAATTTCCCCGTTCAGATATTGCGTGATCCGCTGTTTTGCGTGTATCATACGCTGTTTCGATCCGCCGAGGCGGATATCCATAACGTCAAAACCGTGCGGTTTGTTTTCCCACATCCACTGCTTTTCATAAGCGGTATAAAAATCCTGCAAACGGATAAGAATTTCGTCATACACCGGCAGCAGCGCTTCCAGCGCCTTACGGTCGCCTGCCTGATATACGTTTCGGGTTTTTATTCCGATCTCGTATTTGACTTCCAGCAGTCGGCAAAGCCGATACAGCGTTTCGAAAATCACGCCGTAGGTTTTACTGTTCCGCAGTTTTTCCAACTTTTCGGCGCAGGCGGCATACCGCACCGCACCGTCGGCAGTGACCGAACAATCCAGCAATCCGGTCAGGCAGTCGTTATAAGTCATATACTTATCCGGATTCAGAACGGTTCCGTCAGTATTCGGCGTATCGGTCAGTTCGGTCAGCATGAAATCGTCATACGCTATTCCGAACATCTCTTTGAAGCCGGATTTGATTTCATCCATATCCTCTACCCCGTGGGCGAAACAAGAAAGCCGATAAAGTTCCGGCAGGGTCGAAAAACGGGAACATTCGGCACCGTCATCTCCCCAAAGGGTGGTAAAGTAATTTTTGACACCATGTTCTTTGCAGGATTGCATTGCCGCAAGCGCGGTATCCTTTGAATAAGTCAGATGCGGTGCAAATCCCGTCCACGTCCAGGTGCCGCCGGCAAACCAGACCGGCTGTAATTTCTGATAATTTTCGATTCGTTCGTCGTAATGCTGTTTGTCGGTAGAATAGTAATCCCAATAGACCAAAGTGACGTTTTTCGGGATTTTTTCTTTTAAGGACGTGTCAAAAGCCGCCACTTCGGTACTGCCGTCACCGGTCAGCTTATAGAACATATCGCCCCACATGACCAGTTCATAATCATACTTGGCGGCAATTTCGGAAACCCGATTCAGGTGTTTCAGCAGAATATCCATGCGGTTTTCAATACCGTGCTGCTGCATATAAGTTCCAAGACCGATAAAGCCGGCCTCATCCATGCCGATATGTACTGTTTTTGTTGTAAAACACTCATTCAGCGTCGCGAACATATCCTCGATCAGTTCATAAACCGCGTCATCGCCCGCGCGAAGAATATCATGACAGTCTTTCAGTGCGGCATATTGCGGCCAGCGCATCAGCGCATTGAGGTGCGCCAGCGTCTGAATGCACGGAATCAGTTCCACGTGATGATCGTTGCCGTAAGCTACGATTTCTTTCAGTTCTTCTTTGCTGTAACGGCCGCGCTGATGACCGAAATAGGGTTGATTATTGACTTCATACGTATCTTCGGTATAAAGCATTAAAAAGTTGTAATCCATTTTTTCCAGCAGGTCGATCATCCGTTTGACAGATGTCAAATTCATGACTGCGTTTCTGGAACAATCGATCATAATACCGAAGCGGTCAAAAGCATTATTCGTGCGGTTCATCATCATTCCCCCAATATAAAAAAACACCAATCCACAATAAACCTATTATAATAGATTATTATACCATAAAATATGTAATAATCAACACTTTTTTCACGCAAAAATTAATAACGGCCATGCCGAGCATGACCGTTTTTTTGTCACAAATATCAATCGTTTGTATAGTTATCAAAATAGCCCTGAACCAGGACGACCGGGGTACCCTTATCGCCGGAACCGCTGGGCAGATCGCACAGCGAGCCGATCAGATCGGTCAACTGGCGCGGGGTCGTTCCTTGCGAAGCCATATTGCCGACAAGGTTGCCGTCTTTGGCACGAATACTGTTCGAAATTGCCTTTTTCAAGTCTTCACCGGACAAATCTTTATAATCGTTATCCGCCAGATATTTCAGTTTCAGTTCATTGGGCGTACCGATCAAGCCGTCGGTAAATGCCGGGGAAACGACCGGATCGGCCAGTTCCCAGATTTTTCCTTTCGGATCCTTAAACGCACCGTCACCGTATACCATGACTTCAACATGCTTGCCGGTGGCTTTCAGAATGCGTGCCTGAATATCCAGAACAAGATCTTTACAATCGCGCGGGAACAGTTTGATTTTATCCTCGGTCGATTTATTCGATCCGAGCAAACCGTACTTTTCATTGCAGCCGCTGCCGTTGACAGGGGCGTTCATGATATCATCCAAACCGCAGACGACCTTTGCGCCGGCTTCTTTGAGCAGACGTTTGGTGCGTTCACGGGTATGAATATCACAGGTCAGAATATGATCCGCATACGGCAGGATGGCCTTTGCCTGATTGGCGAAAATGATTTCGACTTCCGCGCCGCATTCACGGATCAGATCGGCATAATAACCAACGTAATCCACACCGGTAAATTCCAGGCGATAAACACCGAAAACCTCACGGTATTTTTCCAAAGTCAACACATCGGAATACGGATTGATCCCGGCTTCGTCGATTTTATCCAACGAGGCCAGCGAATTACCCACTTCATCCGAAGGATAACTCAACATCAACACAATTTTTTTAGCACCCTTTGCGATACCGCGCAGACAAATTGCGAAACGGTTACGGGAAAGGATCGGGAAAATAACGCCGACCGTTCCGCCGCCCAGTTTTGCTTTCACATCCGCGGCAATATCATCGACCGAGGCATAATTTCCCTGCGAACGGGCAACGATGGATTCCGTCAGAGAAATAACATCGCGATCGCGCAGTTCAAAACCTTCACACTCTGCGGCTTCCAAGACACTTTCGGTAACGATTTGAGCAAGGTCATCACCCTCGCGGATAATCGGGCAGCGAATACCGCGCGATACCGTACCGACTCTTCTGTTGGTTTCTTCCATTTTGAAATCCCCCAAAATCAAATTCGTGTTTTCCCACAAGAAAATATCATACCACATTTTCAAAAAAATGCAAGAGAAAATTTATGGAAATTATTGTTTTTTTGAATTATTTACATAAAACGGACTGCACAAAACAATTCCGTCCGGGAAAGTAAATTCAATATACCCGGCGTGGAAGTTTTCGGGAAGTTTTGCTGACTTTTCCGTTTTATCCAAGGGCAGGATCTGCCATTCGGCGGTCATATAACGTCCCCGAATGCCGTATTTTTCCCGTTCGCCGTAACGGTAGGGTTCGTCGATCCAGAAAAGACGGACGGCATCCGGTGTTTGCGAACTTTCAAATTGCACCGCCTTTTCCGAAAAGTCGGCGGAAACCGACGGGATCGCCTTTTGGTTCAATACCGCATCCGCAAAATAAATGCTTTCCGCCTGATCAAAACCGCAAGTATGCGCGTGAAGCATAAGATGTTTCATCGAAAGTCGGGTTTCTGGATGATTACCGGCGGTTGCAAGATAGGACCGCGAATTGGAATTGATCGAAAAACAGGCATCGTCATTCCAGCAAAGCCAGAGTACCGGCATTTTTACCCGGTCAAACCGATCATCGGCAAGATAACCGCGGTTTTCCGGTCGGGTGAACGCATCACAAATGCCGCTTAATCCGTATTGCAGTGCGCCGGAACCGTAAATCGGCACGGCAAAAGCAAAACGCGGATCATACCCGATTACCAAAGAGGTAATTACACCGCCCCAAGAAATGCCGCAAATTCCGATTTTATCGCGGTCGATTTTCGGGTCACTGCGCAAAATATTATGTGCCAAAATTGACTGGGAAATTGCGTGATACATCCAGCGATCTTCATCCTTCCAACCGATATCAGACAGCATTCCGCTGTTGTCCGGGGCAGGCACAAAACCGTCTTCGGCAAAATCCGCATTCATTTCACGGATAAAATTGGTCTCATCGTGATTCGCATCACAATAGAAAGCCCCCGGACGGATCGGAAAATGACCGGTCGTACTCATTGCGATGACCGCGTAGCCGCGACTTGTCCAGCGGATGATCCATTCGGCATCCGGGTGGCAACCGCCGCCGTGCACCAAAACGACCGCCGACACCGGCACCGAAACATTTTCGGGATAAGCCAGTTGAGCAAAAACCTTGGTCGGTTTTCCGTTATAATCGGCACCGGTATAGGTCAGTGCCCGAATTCCCTCGTACTTTCCGTGCAAATCATATTCGGGATAGTACGTAACCGCAGGGGTTACGGTTAAAAATCTTTCTAAATCAATCATGGTCAAATAATGGGGTGGAAAAATAACGTTCCGCAGTATCGGGCAGAACGGTAACAACCGTCTTCCCTTTTCCGAGTTTTTTTGCCAGACGAAGTGCCGCCGCGACATTCGTTCCGCTGCTGATGCCGCAAAGAATTCCCTCTTTACTGGCCAGTTCTTTGGAAACGCGGATGGCTTCCTCGTCTTTGATGATGCAGATATCCGAATAGATCTGCTGATTAAGGATCGCCGGGATCACCCCGTCACCGATTCCCATTTGCAGGTGAGTGCCGATCGAACCGCCAGACAGTATCGCGGCGTTTTCGGGTTCAACCGCCCAAATGGTGATATCCGGATTTTTTTCTTTCAATCCCTCACCGATGCCGGTAATGGTACCGCCTGTTCCGATGCCGGAGCAGAAACCGTGAATGGGGCCGTCAACATCCGCCAGTATTTCCGCGGCAGTCTGCGAAAACTGGATTGCCGGATTGGCGGGATTTTCAAACTGTTGCGGCACAAATACCGCCGGATCTTCCCGCTGCATTTTCAGTGCCAGATTCAGGCATTCCTCAATACACGCGCCGATATTGCCGGCGTCATGGATCAGAATAACTTCCGCACCGTAATGACAGATCAGTTTTCTACGCTCTTCACTGACCGAATCCGGCATGATGATTTTCACTTTATAGCCGCGAACCGCGCCGACCAAGGCAAGACCGATTCCCTGATTTCCGCTGGTCGGTTCAACGATAACGGAATCGGAAGTCAGCACACCGCGCTGTTCAGCGTCCAAAATCATATTGTACGCCGTGCGCGTCTTGATCGAACCGCCGACGTTCAATCCTTCAAATTTAACCAGTATTTCTGCGCTGTCGGATTCCACCATTTGCTGCAAACGGATCAGCGGTGTATGACCGACGGCTTCCAAAACGTGATTATAAACCATAGAGCACGCTCCAATTTCTCAAAAATCATTTTTAATCATAACGGATTTATATGTGAATTTCAAGTATTTTATGTAAAAAAGACCGATTTTCTTCCATTTTTCGTCAAAAAAATCGTCCGGCAGTCAGCGTTTTATTTTTTTAGTAAACAAAACATAGTTTTTGCAAAAAACCTTGACTTTTTTCGGGTTGTGTTTTATAATCGTACTGTTGGAAAAATAATATGTTTTTCATCATACGCGCTGATAGCTCAGCTGGATAGAGCATCTGCCTTCTAAGCAGAGGGCCGGGGGTTCGAGTCCCTTTCAGCGCGCCAAAAATAAGAGCGGTATCGCAAGATACCTCTCTTTTTTTTTTTTACTACATTGAATTAAAAGGGACTCGAACAAGGGCGGTTTTGCAGCGCAAAATGCCAACCTTCCGGCGGACGGTTGGCAAGCCCGTGGGCAA
>JAZRWX010000332.1:0-5102 GCA_045599905.1 Acutalibacteraceae bacterium | reverse complement strand
AAGTGACCGTGTATTCCTTTTCCGCGCAATAAGTGCAGGGAAAAATTTCCGGCGCGGCATAAGCCAGCATCAAAGCCAGGTGCGCGCCGGCGGAATGACCGGACAGAACGATTTTCTGCATATCGATGTTCAACACGTCCGAAAAATAATTGATATAATGCAGTGCGTCAAAACAGTCGCCGATAATGTCGCTTAACACAACGTCGTCGACCCCACCGATCCGGTAATCCACTGAAACGACGGCAAAACCCTTTTCCGAAAGGGCATCGCAGGAGATCTGCGAAAACTCGATAATATCCCGGCGGACAGACTTATGCCAACCGCCGCCGGTGATAATAAAGTAAACGGGTGCCTTTTCGTAAACCTTTTTCTTCGGTTCTAAAAAGGTGATGCTTAACTCTTTGCCGCCGGCGATCTTATAGAAGTAATCGGCGGTCCGGCCATTCTTCGGTATATCGATGCCGTCGGATAAAAACGTGCTTATTGATTTGCTCATGATTTTTCCCTCTATACATTATACTGACTCGTTTAAGGTATCTTCCTGCTTTTTGAGCGGATCTGTTACTCGATCAAAAATACATCTTCGGGGACGGTGACGGTATACCGCCAAACGCCGCCGCAGACGGTTTCCAGACCGTTCTTGGTTTTTTGCTCGGGTGGATCTATTACATTACTATAAAGATTTTCCTTGGTCAAGGTGATCATAATGTCCCCCGTTTCACGGTCTTGAATGATATTCCAGTTGGAAAGCCATAAATCGGCACTTTCACCCTCGTGACAGGTGTCAATTTCAGTCAAAGTTTCCTTTTTCAGCACGCCGTACATATCATCCACCTGACAGATATACAGCGGGAAACGCGGGTTGTTGGCTTCGGCATCCTTGTCGGTAATATTACCGATCCAGTACAGTGCGCCGTTCTTTTCACTGCGGACCAAGGTAGACATCGATGAGGATGAATAGAAGATCTCACGGTCATCAAAGTGCCACGGCATGGGCTGGGTAAAGGTCTTGCCGCCGTCATCCGAGTAGGAGTACCACTTTACGGGCGGCATGTTCTTGTCGATACGGGAGCCCCAGCTTTCGTAATAACCGTTGGAACCGCGGAACACCAGCAGTATTCTGCCGGATTTCAAAACCGCGACATTGGGTTCACACAAACCGCGGGAACTGTATGCGGTGTTGATCATAATGGGGTTGGAGAAGGTAAAATCATATAAGCCGGTCTTTTTGTTGTAAACACCGCGTGCCACGACACAACCGGGTTGATTGCCGTTGATTTCGGGGCAGTACAGTTTGTAATCCTCTCCGGACAATTCACAGCATTTGCGCGTGTGCAAGCCCAAAGGGATGATCAAATCACCGTTTCCGGCAAAAGTAAAATATGTAATGGAACAATCATTGGCATCGGCGTATTCCATCTCTTTCCCACCCTCCACATAGGCGGGACCGTCCTGATAACGGATCATCTGTTTTTTTACATTGCCCTTTTCATCGGTGATGGTCATGTAACTGTGTTCGGGTTCCCAGTCGCCGCCCGACCAAGTGCGATTTGAAGCTTCTATGGCGCCGCCAATCCCCAAACGGTGGGTTTCGCATTTTACATAGTGATTATGTTGGGGGTTCCATAACTGATCCATATAAGAATAGGAAAACATTTCGTCTTTGCCGAAATAGGTATAGATTTGTTCGGAATAGTTTTTCCATTCCCCCCAGGTTTTCCCGTTATCCTTACTGAAACGCCGGAATTCTTGCCCCGGCACATCGGAGGCGGCGGCGATGGAACGGGTTTCTCTTAATTCGAGACCGTCGTGAGAGGTATAGGCAAAGCTGCGGGTTTCACTGGTAGAGGCAAATTCCGAAACAGGAACGTACTCCTCTTGCTTTACCTTTATTTTCAGGGCTTCTTTGTCAATTTTTACACGCCCTGAAACAAAGGGGGCCGACGACGTGGAATCAGTCGTCGTTTCTTTTTTGCAGCCGGCACCGGCCATTAAAAGGACCAACGCGGCAAGCAGGATCGATAACGAACGAATGGTATTTTTCATAATCATAAATCTCCCTATCGTTTAATTTTTACCCTACCGTTCGGGTCGGAATTCAAGACCAATTAACCCAAAATGATTTCAAGCAGATCCGGCAGTTCGTTGATCCGATAATCACACAGATCCCCGATGCCGGACTGTTCAATATTGCCGCCGGCAATTCCGGCACAGGCAAATCCCGCCAGTTTGATGGAAACGACACCGGCGGAAGAATCCTCGACGCCGATCACCTTATGGCGCCGCTCAAACGGGATCCCCAATCCCACACGGGCGGTTTCGGCGTACAGCCACGGATGCGGTTTCGGTTCCAGTTCACCCATCGTTCCGGTCTGACCTTTTCGCAATGCCTGACCGGCGGTGATGATACTGTCGTAAAAATCGACCGGGTCGCCCATGTCCAGTTGGCGAAACGCCGACACGATCTCCGGCATGGCTTTTTCATAAAGTCCGCTTGTGACAAGACCGATCTTGATGCCTTCACGCTTGACCGTCGTCAAAAACTCTTTCAGGTGCGGTGCCGGTGTAAAGGCGTCCTTTTTCCCCCTGCCCTTCATGATCTCGTCCATTTCATGATGCACGATTTCATAATAATACTGCCGGGCGGTTTCCACACTGCCGGACGGATAGTATTTGTCGATCATATATTGCAGATGTTCCGACACCGAATGTCCCGAAATAAAGGGTTCATCCTCTTCTTCACGTTTGAAATCGGATCTGCCCATCAGCCGTGCCGTAGTCTGCTCGATGATCCACATCCAGAACTGTTCGCTGTGGACGCTGGTTCCGTCCAGATCCATTAAAATGGCTTCGGCTTTCGGCTCGAAACGGGTTTCATGCAAAGGATAGATTGCCGGATAACCCATTCCGCTTTTGACATAGCAGAGTTTTTTATTTTCAAACTCGATGATGTCCGTTTTTCTGTCGTCCGGGGTCAAAATACTTTTGACCCCGTCTTTTCCGCATTCAAAATATTCGTTTTTCTGTATTTTGTTCATATCAATCCACTTACTCAACTATTCTTAAAGTAATGATCTTCTTCGCGCCGGCGGAATATGTTTTGCTGATTTCTTCCGTGACGCTTTCATCCATATTGCAAAGATAAATTTTACCCTTTGTATTGACCGTCACGCTTTGTTCCGATTCGGTGGCATTATAATATCTGACGATAATACCGTTTTGATCATCGGCACGTTTGACGGCGGTAACGTGTACGTTTTTGTTATCGACCGACAGCAGACTGTTTTCCATCGGCAGATCGCCCTTGCCCCTGCCGCAGACAGCCGCCTTGACGGGCGCGAAAATTTCAGCGGCCTTATTGGGAAGCGACGTATATTCACCGCTGCCGAAATGAATGGCGTATTCGAAGGTCTGCTTTCCGGGGCACTGTACGCCGTCATCTTCCAGTTCGGTGACCTTTTCTTCCGAAACGGCCAGTTTGATGCGGCAGGAACGGATCAGGGTAAGCGCCATGGTGGTATCCTCAAATACCTCGTACTCGAAAAGTCCCTTCGGCATGACGGCAAAGCCGTTTTCCCCGTCGGTCACGGCGGCAAATGTACGCAGCGGATGCATTCCGAAGGCCTGCTCGACCCAGCCGGTCGAATCGGGAATTTCGATGTCGTGTTTTACAATATCAAAATGACTGTCGCAGACCGAAATATCGCTCTTGATCCCCGTCTGGAAATTCACGCGCAGCCAGTGGTCTTTTGCGTTGTTGACCAGTTCGACCTTCACCTTGATATAATCAGCATTCTTATCCAGCGTATAGGTGGTTTTGATCGGGATTTTGGTATAAATATCGCTGGGATTCACGGCACAGCTTTCGGGAACTTCAAAGTTGCATTCGGTCACGATCGTACCGGAAAGTTCGCCGCTTTCGGCGGTATAGATCCTTGCCGGCGTGCCCAAAGTCGAATACTTGCGGTCAAATTCAGGGCTTTCGTGTTTCCACGCATTGCCGACTTCGCCCTGCGAAGTATAGAAATTGACGTTTTTGTATTCTTTTCCCGTTCCCTTATAAAGAACGTCCAGCGTACCGTTGCTGTTTACGGTCGCTTTGATTTTTTCGTTTTCAAGCACGTTTCCGCAGGCGATCCCCGACTTTTTCTGCATTTTATGGGGTGACGGTTTCACCTGAAAAACCTTGTATCCGAGCGCGGGAACGTTTTTGATCTCGGCGTATACTCTGTGATGAAAACTGTCAAGGATCGTCGGAACGTCCCAGATATTATCCATGAAAATACTGGATTTTTCGCTTTCGATCGGTTGTACCTTAACCCCGTCGATCGAAAAGCCCTTTCCCAGTTTGTCCGGCAGTTCAACGTCCAGCGGAACGATCACGTCCCGTTCAAAGGGCAGTGAATTATAGACGACCAGCTGTACGACGTCTTTGTCCTGACCGGCAGGCGAAAGATTCTTCGCGATATGCGCCATGGCGTCTTCGGTCACGATCTCACCGATATCTCTGGCTTTTCTGAAACGGTATTCCATATCTTTGCACACGCAGTCGGGCGCGCAGCCGCCGTTGGCGTCGTGCGAATGATTGGAAAGCAGGAACTGCCAGCCGCGGTGCAGATAACGTTTACTGTCGTTGCCGGCCAACGCGTTCATCGGCTCGGCGTAGTAGCAAAGTTCGGTATACGCCGAAAAATCCGCCTGTTTCAGATAGGTGCGCGCGCTGATCGTACCGGGGAACAAATAAGTCCATTTACCCTCTTTGAGATACGCTCTGCGTTCGCCTTCCAGCACGGTCATTTTGCTCTTGTCAAGATACTTTTCGGCGTCTTTCCAGAATCCTTCCAGATTGGTATGCTCGATCGCGAGTTCGCCGTCAAAGAATTTCTTTGCGTCCTTAATGACTTCGCTTTCTCTCGGGAAACCGACCGAAATATCGTGTCCGTTCATGCCGAGGAATACCGGCGTGGTGAAATGTCCTTTTTCTTCTTCCAGCATATCAAGGATCGCTTTTTTCAAAGTCGGGGGATCGTAATTGGCGACCGGAGATTTCAGGTCGTAATTGATCGACGGACCGACAAACCCGTCCGCGCGGCGGAAGGGGG
>JAZRWX010000331.1:0-7908 GCA_045599905.1 Acutalibacteraceae bacterium | reverse complement strand
TTCGGTCCTGCCGGAATGTTTGCCGCACTGGCTCTGGCCGAGGCGGGACTGTGCCCGATCGTGTTGGAACGCGGTCAGGACGCCGACACCCGGACGGCGGACGTCCGGAACTTTTTCGCGGGCGGCAAACTGGATCCGGAGTCTAACGTCCAGTTCGGGGAAGGCGGCGCCGGCACTTTTTCGGACGGTAAACTGAATTCGGGGATCAAAGATCCGCGCTGCCGCGCCGTGCTGGAATGTTTCGTTCAATTCGGCGCGCCCGAAAAAATACTGATCGATGCCAAACCGCATATCGGCACCGATATTCTGGTCGGTGTCGTCAAAAATCTGCGGAAAAGGATCGTGGAATCGGGCGGTGAAGTCCGCTTCGGCACGATACTGGACGGACTTTGCTTCGCCGACGGACAACTGGAAAGTATTACGGCAAACGGTCAAAAGATCCCGTGTGACCGACTGATTTTAGCGTGCGGTCATTCTGCGCGCGATACCTTTTCCATGCTGCGTGACAGCGGTATTGAAATGATACGGAAACCCTTTTCCATGGGCGTTCGTATCGAACATTTACAGAAAGATATCAACCGTGCGCTGTACGGTGATTTTGCCGATCATCCGGCGTTGGGTGCGGCGGATTACAAACTGTCCGCGCACCTTGAAAACGGGCGGGGCGTTTACACGTTCTGTATGTGTCCCGGCGGCAGGGTGATCAATGCTTCCAGCGAAACGGGCGGCATTGCGGTCAACGGTATGAGTTACAGCCGGCGTGACGGCGAAAACGCCAACAGCGCCCTGCTGGTCGACGTCCGCCCCGATGATCTGCCGGGGACAGACGTGCTGGCGGGCTGTGCGTTACAGCGCCGTGTGGAAACCGCCGCTTATAAGATCGCGGACGGAAGCGTTCCCGTTATGACGGTCGGCGCGTTTCTCAGGGGAAAAGCAAACGTTCCGGGCAGAGTGCGGCCCACCGTTCTGCCGCAAACCGTTTTTACCGATCTGTCCGGCATTTTTCCTGATTTCGTCGTGGATTCTCTGCGGCAGGCATTGCCGGTGTTCAATCGGAAGATCCGCGGTTTTTCCGATGATGACGCACTGTTAAGCGCACCGGAGACCCGTTCTTCCTCGCCCGTCCGTATCGTCCGGAACGAGGACGGACAAAGCGTGTCATGCCGTGGTCTTTACCCCTGCGGGGAAGGTGCCGGTTACGCCGGCGGCATTCTTTCGGCGGCGGTTGACGGCATCAAAACGGCGGAAAAGTTGTTGGACAGTCTGAAAGAATAACATTCGGGATCGAGAACGGATCACGCAGATAATCCCATTCATCCGGCGCGGCGTCCGGCGGCAGATCGGTGCGCGGGCAGGGAAACCGTATCGCGGCCGTTTTGTTTTTGCACAGAAAAAGCATCGTTCCGTTCAACGCCTTTACCAGTCGGCGCACGTCGGGTGCCGGAGTGCAGGTTGCTCGGGCCGTAACGGTCAGGTACGGTTCATTATAGCAAAGGCAAAGTTCACTTGATCCGACCGCCAGCAGACAGACTAACAGCGTGAATTTTTTTCGCGGCATAAGGCAAGTTCCGTTTCCCGAAAGAAAAGTGCTGATCGGGTGTCCGCGGATCGCCGAAAGCAAATAAACCGCGCCCGAAAGTTGATCGGAAAATTCGAAAAAATCGGTCGGCTCACGGATTTCGCTGTAACTCAGTGCTTCGGTCAACAGTATTTTTCGGTATTGCGGAAGAACTGATCCGCAGTTTTCCTTGCGGATCAGCCGTTTTTGTAAAACAGAGCGCAAAGCGGCGGTATACCGTTCGCGGAATGAAGGTGAAAATGTCATAAAAACATACCTGCCTTTATGCTGTTATTATGCCAATTTTACCTAAAATTAAAAAAATCGTTAAATATTAAACGAAATGACTTGAAAAACCGCAAAAAATGGGGTAAAATAATTCCAGAAAAATTTTAGGAGGTTATTCCAATGGTTAAAGTTGCTATCAATGGTTTTGGACGCATCGGTCGTCTGGCTTTCCGTCAGATGTTTGATGCCGAAGGTTATGAGGTTGTCGCTATCAACGATCTCACCAGCCCGAAAATGCTCGCTCATCTTTTGAAGTATGATACGGCACAGGGTTCTTTTCTGGGTCACGTCGGTGAAAACAAACACACCGTCGAAGCTACCGACGATTCTATCATCGTCGACGGCAAGGAAATCAAGATCTATGCTGAAAAAGACGCGAACGACTGCCCGTGGGGCAAACTGGATGTCGATGTTGTTCTCGAATGCACCGGCTTCTACACCTCGAAAGAAAAGTCCATGGCTCACATCAATGCCGGCGCGAAGAAGGTCGTTATTTCCGCTCCCGCAGGCAACGATCTGCCGACCATCGTTTTCAGTGTTAATGAAAACACCCTGACCAAAGAAGATAAGATCATTTCCGCCGCTTCCTGCACCACCAACTGCCTGGCTCCGATGGCGGACACCTTGAATAAATACGCTCCGATCGTTTCCGGTATCATGACCACTGTTCATGCTTACACCGGCGATCAGATGATCCTTGACGGTCCGCAGCGCAAGGGCGACCTTCGCCGTGCACGTGCCGGCGCTCAGAACATTGTTCCGAACTCCACCGGTGCCGCGAAAGCGATCGGCCTTGTCATTCCGGAACTGAACGGCAAACTCATCGGTTCCGCTCAGCGTGTTCCGGTTCCGACCGGTTCCACCACCATTCTGGTTGCCGTTGTCAAGGGCAAGGACATCACCAAGGAAGGCATCAATGCCGCTATGAAGGCTGCTGCCAGCGCTTCCTTCGGTTACACCGAAGAACAGTTGGTTTCTTCCGACGTTATCGGTATGCGCTTCGGCTCGCTGTTTGACGCTACCCAGACCATGGTCACCAAGATCGACGACGATACCTATCAGGTTCAGGTCGTTTCCTGGTACGACAACGAAAACAGTTACACCAGCCAGATGGTTCGCACCATCAAATACTTCGCTGAAATCTGATTTTGATTCAGTAAATACGAACGCACGACCGTTTCGGTCCGGCGTTTTTTGTGCTTGTTTTTTTGTCCGTCAGTTTTTGAATGCGCTATTTATATATTGGACGCAGAGGCGTTACCGTTTACAGATAAAACGTGTGGGTGTACGTTTTCTTCTGACCGGCATCCAGCGTTTCAATGCCTTCTTTTTCCTCAATGGCGATCCCGTCGGTCGTTTTTGCGGGAATGCCGCACCACGGTTCAATGCAGATATAATCCCCGGCGGGTTTTGTCCAGATCAGCAGATACCGGCAGTCGGGGAACGATACGCCGATAGCGCGTCCGGTTTTGCGGTTGCGCAAGGTCACGGAACGGGAACGAACGTCTTTGAAGATCAGGGCGTCCACGTCGAAATACTTTTTGTAAAGCGGCAGAACGTTTCCGTCTTTCAAAATCGGAACGGTATTGCCGCTTAATAACGCACCGGCGGTCTCATAAGCGTTCAGCGTTTCATTTTGCGGAAAGATAATGTCATAATCCTCGATGCCCTCCGGGCAGGCGTACGCTTCGTGCGAGCCGATGGAGTAGTACATGGTGTGGTCGGAGCGGTTGCGGACTTCGTACTGAACTTCAACTGCGGTCCCGCGGATCAGATAGGTGATCCGCAGTTCAAAATGAAACGGGAACTGAACGTAGGTTTCCTCGTCATCGGTCAGTAAAAAGGTGACCCGGTTCACGCCGCGGCTTTCAACAGCAAAATGGCTGTGACGGGCAAATCCGTGTTTGGCAAGGGTATATTCCACACCGTCCAGCGTGTATTTGTTCTCTTTCAGACCGCCGCACATCGGGAACAGAACGGGGGAAACACCGGTCCAAACGGCAGGGTCTCCGTTCCACATTACATCTTTCCCGTCTAACAATAACCGGCGGATCTCGGCGCCGTGTTCGGCAATGGAAAGTTCCATCCGTTCATTCTTCAAAGTAACCATAAAAACACACTTTCTTTCCTTTGCAAAAAGGGCACGGAATTCAATGAATTTCCGTGCCCGGCAAATATTATTTTGCGTAATCGACAGCGCGGTTTTCGCGAATCAGATTGACTTTGATCTGACCCGGATATTCCAACTCGTTTTCGATACGTTCCGCAATCTGATGCGCGACGATAGTCATCTGATCATCACTGATGACTTCCGGTTTAACGATAATGCGGATTTCGCGGCCTGCCTGGATCGCGAAAGAACCGGAAACACCCTTGAAGGAATTGGCGATCTCTTCAAGTTTTTCAAGACGTTTGATATAGTTTTCAATATTTTCACGTCTGGCACCCGGTCTTGCCGCGGAAATGGCATCCGCCGCCTGCACGATGAAGGCGATGGCGGTTTTGGCTTCGATATCACCGTGATGCGCGTGGATGGCATGAACGATGGCGTCGTTTTCCTTATACTTCTTGGCGGCTTCAACACCCAACTGGATGTGGGAACCTTCCTGCTCGTGGTCGATCGCCTTGCCGATATCGTGCAGCAGACCGGCACGTTTTGCCAGGGTCACGTCCACGCCGAGTTCGGCGGCAAGCAGTCCGCACAGATGGCAGACTTCCAACGAATGGTTCAGCACGTTCTGTCCGTAACTGGTACGGTAATGCAGACGACCCAACAACTTGATCAGTTCCGGATGCAGGTTATGTACGCCTGCTTCGACCATGGCCTGTTCGCCTTCACGTTTAATGGTGGCTTCCACTTCCGCGGTGGCTTTGGCAACGGTTTCTTCAATTCTTGCCGGATGAATGCGTCCGTCTAAGATCAGCTTTTCCAAAGTCAGCCGTGCGATTTCACGGCGGATGGGTTCAAAGCAGGAAACGGTGATCACTTCGGGCGTATCGTCAATGATCAGATCAACGCCGGTCGCATTTTCAATGGCGCGGATATTGCGACCCTCACGACCGATGATGCGGCCTTTGATTTCATCATTGGGCAGGGAAACGACCGACACGGTCATTTCGGAATAGTGGTCGGCGGCACAGCGCTGAACGGCGGTACTTAAAATTTCAAGTGCCATTTTGTCGGAATCTTCTTTGGTCGTGCGTTCAAATTCCATGATCTTAACGGCTTTTTCATGACTTAATTCACCGTCAAGTGCTTCCAGCAGCTGGCTTCTTGCCTGTTCTTTGGAAAGACCGGAAATCTTTTCCAGCATATCCAACTGACTTTTCTTGATGCGTTCACACTCTTCCAGCTTTTCATCGATCGTCTTGGCGCGGGCGTTGAGTTTTTCCTCTTTTGCCTCGTAGTTGTCGATTTTGCGGTCGAGGGATTCTTCTTTTTGCTGAATGCGTTTTTCCTGCGCCTTTACGTCGTTGCGGCGTTCGCGCAGGTCACGTTCGGTTTCCTGGCGGAGCTGATGGATTTCATCCTTGGCTTCCAGCAGGGCTTCTTTTTTCTTGGTCTCAGCGGTTTTCATCGCGTCGCTGAGAATACGTTTTGCCTGTTCTTCGGCAGAACCGATTTTACTTTCCGCGGATTTACGGCGATAGACCGAACCGATAAAGAAACCGACTATACCGAGGACCACGGCAACAACGATCAAAATGATTTCTGTTGTTGACATAGATAACCTCCTATATTGTAAATGCGGAAATGCACGGGATTTTACCCGTCGGGAGCCGCAGATTCTCCCGTTGATATAATTAAACCGTACTCGGGTAATCGATGCATTTTATGCCGTTTGATGTCCGGGCGCCAACCGGGGAAACAACAAAAAGTAACTACTACCTCATAGTATAATTTATCGAATACATTTTAACACCATATGGTTGCCGTGTCAAGAACTATCTACAATAAATTGTGCTTTTTGAGCAATTTTTTTCAAAAGCCGCACAATATGACACGATTTGCCCAAATTGCATATTTTCCCGAAAATCAAAGATTTTTATGCATAAAATATCAGTAACACAAATATTTATGAATATTTTTCCAATATGTGCTTGACAAACAGGGAAAAATAGAGTAAAATAAGTGCATATTTATTCAAAACGGAGTGACTACTATGAAAAAATCAGAAATCAAAAAGGTCGTTTTGGCTTATTCGGGCGGTTTGGATACTTCCATTATCATCCCGTGGCTGAAAGAAAACTATAACAACTGCGAGGTCATCGCGGTTTCCGGCAACGTCGGTCAGGCGGACGAGCTGGAAGGTCTGGAAGAAAAGGCTATCAAAACCGGTGCTTCCAAACTGTATGTGCTGGATCTGACCGATGAATACGTGGATGAATATATCATCCCGACCATGCAGGCCGGCGCGGTTTACGAAGAATACCTGCTTGGTACATCGCACGCCCGTCCGTGCATTGCCAAAGGTCTGGTCGATATCGCGATCAAAGAAGGCGCCGACGCGATCTGCCACGGCTGCACCGGTAAGGGAAACGATCAGGTGCGTTTTGAACTGGCAATCAAGCATTTCGCCCCCGAAATGCCTATTATCGCACCGTGGCGTGAATGGGATATCCAGTCTCGTGAAGAGGAGATCGA
The DNA here is from genome assembly GCA_045599905.1 of Acutalibacteraceae bacterium. Classification (GTDB taxonomy): domain Bacteria; phylum Bacillota; class Clostridia; order Oscillospirales; family Acutalibacteraceae; genus UBA737. The sequence goes on along the minus strand of JAZRWX010000331.1, from coordinate 1,417 downwards.
GTACGCGGAAGCACATAATATTCCGTTGAAGATCAACCGCGAAACCAATTATTCCAAGGATAAAAACCTGTGGCACCTTTCGCACGAGGGAATGGATTTGGAAGATACCGGCAACGAACCGCAGTACGAAAAGCCCGGATTCCTTGAAATGGGCGTTTCGCCGATTCAGGCGCCGGACGAACCCACCTATGTTACCTTGGAATTTGAACAGGGCAAACCGGTCGCTATTGACGGTGAAAAAATGTCCGCCAAGAATATCATTCTGAAATTGAACGAACTGGGCGGCAAAAACGGTATCGGCATTATCGATATCGTAGAAAACCGTTTGGTCGGCATGAAGTGCCGCGGTGTTTATGAGACCCCCGGCGGTACGATCCTTTATAAAGCACACGAAACGCTGGAAAGCATCTGCCTGGATAAAATGACGCTGCATGAAAAACAGCGGCTGGCAATCACTTTTGCCGAGATCCTTTACAACGGTCAGTGGTTTACGCCTTTGCGTGAGGCACTCACGGCTTTCGTGGATAAGACGCAGGAACGCGTTACCGGCAAAGTCCGCTTGAAACTGTATAAAGGTAATATTATCCGTGCCGGTGTGTGGAGTGATTATTCGCTGTACAGTGAAGAGATCGCCACGTTCGGCGTCAGCGATTACGACCAGACCGATTCCGCCGGATTTATCAATCTGTTCGGATTGCCGATCAAGGTACAGGCCATGGTCGATGCCAAAAATTTCAAGGAGTAATTCAGTATGGCGAAAATGTGGGCAGGCCGCACCGACGGCATGACCGATCAGATCGCGGATGATTTCAATTCCTCGATCTCGTTTGACAGCAGAATGTATAAGCACGATATCACCGGCAGTATGGCGCACGCCGCCATGTTGGGCGCAAAAGGTATCATTACGCCCGATGAAGCCGATCGGTTGATTGACGGCTTGCAGGTGGTGCTGGAAGACCTTGAAAGCGGAAAATTGCAGATCGATCCCACCGCGGAAGACATCCATATGTTTGTCGAGCAGGTACTGACCGATCGTGTCGGGGAAGTGGGAAAGAAACTGCATACCGCGCGCAGCCGGAACGATCAGGTTGCACTGGATTTGCGGCTCTATCTGCGGGATGAAATCGACGTGATCTATGAAAAGGTCGGTCAGCTGATCGAGGTCATTACACAAAAAGCCGAAACCTATAAATCCGCTATTCTGCCGGGTTATACTCATTTGCAGCGTGCGCAGCCGATCACGTTCGGCCATCATCTGATGGCGTATGCCATGATGCTGCTGCGGGACTCCGACCGTCTGAAAGACTGCTATAAACGGATGAACGTGTCCCCGATCGGCAGTTGCGCATTGGCCGGTACGACCTACGATACCGATCGCGTGTTCGAAGCGGAAAAACTCAAGTCGGATCGTAGCCAT
>JAZRWX010000330.1:0-6590 GCA_045599905.1 Acutalibacteraceae bacterium | reverse complement strand
CCACGTACCGGCGCACCGTTTCGGTCACGACCGGATCGTCCGCTTTGTACCAGCCCTCTTCGACCAGCGGTACAAACATGGTCGCGGCGTTTTCCACCACCACGGCATCCGGAAGCTGCGCCAGAATCTGTTTTTTGTGCGCACCGCTGCGAATGGTCGCCGCCGTGCCCAGCACCCCGATCTTTCCGTTTTTCGTTGTCTTGACCGCCGCGCCGACCGAATGCGAAACCACCTCGACAAAAGGCACCGGCAGTTCGTTTCCCGTATCGGACGCGACGCTGGACACCGTGCCGCACGCCGCCACGATCAGTTTCACGTTCTGCCCCAGCAGGAACCGTTCGTCCTGACGGGCATATTTACGGATGGTTTCCCGACTTTTGGTTCCGTACGGAACGCGGCCGGTATCCCCGAAATAAACAATATTTTCCTGTGGCAAGCGACGGATCAGCTCTTTCGCGACCGTCAGACCGCCCAATCCCGAATCAAAAATTCCGATTGCGCGTTGATCTGCCATTCGTTTCCCCTGCCTTATATAATATTTCATAATATAATAACATATATCGCGGAATATTGCAACAGTTTTCGCTTGAAAAAGGGCGACCTTTCTTGACAAGAATTTGCCCGAATGATATAATTTTTATTAAAAGGAGCGAATGGTATGAAAATCTTGAACTCGGTGACCGAACTGGTGGGAAATACCCCGCTGGTACGGTTGGAAAATTACAGAAAAATCAACGGACTGTCGGCACAGATCGTCGCAAAGACAGAATATCTGAATCCCGCCGGCAGTACCAAAGACCGCGCGGCGCTGAATATGATCCTGGAAGCTGAAAAAAGCGGTGCCTTACAGCCGGGCGGCGCGATCATCGAGCCGACTTCGGGCAACACCGGCATCGGACTGGCGTGTATCGCGGCGGCGCGCGGCTACCGCGCCATGATGGTCATGCCCGATACCATGAGTAAAGAGCGCATTGCCCTGATCGGCGCGTACGGTGCCGAAATCGTGCTGACCGATGGGACAAAAGGCATGAACGGCGCCATTGAAAAAGCCGAACAGCTGCACCGTGAAATTGCCGGCAGTATTCTTGCCGGACAGTTTGTGAACCCTGCCAATCCGGCGGCGCATTACGCCACGACGGGGCCGGAGATCTGGCGTGACACCGACGGGCAGGTTGATATTTTCGTTGCCGGCATCGGCTCGGGCGGAACGATTTCCGGCATCGGCAGATATTTGAAAGAACAGAATCCGAACGTACGTATCGTCGGGGTCGAGCCGTCAAATTCCGCCGTGTTATCGGGCGGAACGGCAGGCCCGCACGGTTTGCAGGGCATCGGCGCCGGCTTTGTGCCGGACAATCTGGACACGACCGTTTATGACGAGATCATTCCGGTGGATGAGGAAAGCGCCTACACCGCCGGACGGTTTTTGGCGGAACACGAAGGTCTGCTGTGCGGTATTACCTCCGGCGCGGCACTGCACGCGGCAGGAATACTGGCACGCCGCCCCGAAAACAGCGGAAAAATGATCGTTGTACTGCTGCCCGACAGCGGCGACCGTTATCTTTCCACACCGTTATTTGAAAAATAAGGGAAACAAGATGACAGAAGAAAGAATACAGGCCATACAATCGGCGCTGAAACCGGGTGAAGCGGCGCTGATCACAAGTGAATCCAACCGCCGATATCTGACCGGATTCCCGTCCAGCGCCGGCATGGTGCTGATCACCCCCGAACACGCGCGGTTTCTGATCGATTCCCGTTATTTCGAGCGTGCCGGACAGATCGTGACCGACTGCGAAGTGATTTTGATGAAGCAGGCATCGGCACAACTGGCAGACCTGTTTTCAAAAGACCGCGTCCAAACGCTTTTTGTCGAGACCGAACGGCTGGATCACGCCGCCGTACTGCGTTACCGGAAAACGTTTGACCCGGTGCAGGTCAGCGACGAGCCGCTTTTAGACGGTCTGCTGACCGATCTGCGCGCCGTCAAGACCGAACGGGAAGTCGCGTGCATCCGTCAGGCGCAAAAACTGACCGATGAAACCTTTGCCCATATTTTAGAGGTGATCCGCCCCGGGAAAACCGATATGGAGATCGCTTTGGAAATGGAGTTTTTCGCGCGCAAACGGGGCAGTGACGGCGTAGCGTTCGATTTCATTGTGATATCGGGTAAAAACTCGTCGATACCGCACGGCGTACCGAGCAGGAAAGTCATGGAACCCGGTGACTTTGTCACCTTGGATTTCGGCGCGAAAGTGGACGGTTACTGTTCGGATATGACCCGCACGGTGGCGATCGGGAACGTCAGCGCCGAGCAGAACGCGGTGTATGAAACCGTTTTGCAGGCGCAGTTGACCGCCCTTGAAACGATCATTGCGGGCAAGACCGGCAAAGAAGTGGACGGCGCCGCGCGCAAAGTGATCGCCGACGCCGGTTACGGGGAATATTTCGGTCACGCGCTGGGGCACAGCGTGGGATTGGAGATCCACGAAAACCCGAATTGCAGTCCGAAAGACGAAACGGTGCTGAAAACCGGCACCATTATGACGGTCGAACCAGGCATTTACCTGCCGGGCAAATTCGGTGTCCGCATTGAAGACATGGTCTGCGTGACCGAAACGGGATGTGAAAATCTGACCCGCAGCCCGAAAGAACTGATCGTTCTTTAAATAATAAATCACGGGTTTGAAAACCCGTGACCCCGAATACACAAAACCGACCGAAGCGAAAAAACTTCGGTCGGTTTTTTTACCGTAACGTACTGCCGATGACCGGCTTACCGGACGCGTCCAACAGCGGCGTCATACCGCCGGCGTAACCCGAAAAGTGAAACAGATACTGTACCCCCGTTTCGGTATCCTGCCAGATCTCCATACCGTCGATCTTTCCCTGCGAAAAGACCTTGACAAAACGTTTTTTACGATCCATGCGATCACCTCCCGGTCGAACCGAAGCCGCCCGTTCCGCGGTCGGTATCATCCAGTGTTTCCGCTTCGACAAAATCCGCCGTGACGTACGGCGTCAGCATCAACTGGGCGATCCGTTCGCCGGGCGATATCACCTGCGTTTTGTCGGAATGATTATGCAGCGGCACCATGATCTCCCCCCGGTAGTCGCTGTCGATCACGCCGACCTTGTTGGCGGGGGCAAGACCGCGCTTTGCGGCGATCCCGCTGCGGGCAAAGATCAACCCCACCAGCCCCTCCGGGATCTGCAAGGCGATGCCGGTATGCACCAGCACCGTTTCGCCGGGCGCGAGAACGATATCATCGTCGGCGCAGGCGTAAAGATCCGCGCCGGCGGCGGAAGCGCTGCCGTAGGTCGGCACGATGGCTTTTTCATTCAGTTTGATAAATCTGACCCGTTCCATAATGGACCTCTTCTCTTCATTTTTTAATATTATATCATTCCGCCGCCGCGTTTTCAAGTTCTATCCGCCGAAATTCGGGGCATACTACTGCGGGTGATTTTATGATTTCTCTGATGATGCGGACCGTGATCCTGTATTTCGCGGTCATTATTGCCGTACGGCTGATGGGCAAACGGCAGATCGGCGATTTGCAGCCCAGCGAACTGGTCATTACCCTGCTGATTTCCGAGATCGCCGCCGTACCGCTGCAAGACGCGGATCAGCCGCTGATATACGGCATTGTCGCCATTGCGCTGCTGGTGATCCTGGAAATTCTGATTTCGGTCCTTTCGCTGAAAAGTTTTTATTTCAGAAAACTGCTGACCGGTCAATCGGTCGTCATTATCGAAAACGGACAGATCGATCAGGCGGCCATGCGAAAAGTACGCATGACGGTGCCGGATTTAGTGGAACTGCTGCGCGGGCAGGACGTTTTCGATCTTTCGACCGTAAAATTCGCGGTGCTGGAAACCAGCGGCGAATTAAGCGTACTGACCGGCGGCGGGAACAACACCGCGCGGAAGATCGGACTGGCCCTGCCGGTCATCAGCGACGGCAAAACGATCGCCGAATCGCTGACGGCACTGCGCCTGCAAAAAAGCGACGTGGAAAAACAACTTAAAAAGCACGATCTGCAAATCGGGCAGGTTTTCTTAATGACGGCGGATTGCTACGGAAATACCTGTATCGTACCAAAAACAGAGGAGGAGACGCCGTGAAACGACTGCTGATCGCCGCGATCCTGCTGGCGGCTGTGCTGACCGCCTGTTTCGGCGGCGCGAAATACGTCCGGACGGTCTGTGAAAACACCGATTCCCTGCTTTCGCAAGCCGAACGCGCCTTTGCCGCGAACGATACTGCACCGGCCCGGCAAAAAACCGCTGACGCCGCGGAATACTGGAAAAGCCACCGGCTGACGCTGTTTATTTTTATGAACCGCGGCGCCGTGGACGATATTACCGAATCGTTGGAGATCCTGCCCGATTCGGTCGGGTCATCCGATTTTCACAGCCGTCTGCGGTCGATCATTTTCCACATCGGGCGCATGACCGCCGAGCAGGGTGTCTGTCCGGAAGATTTCGTTTAATTGCATAATATGCAAGAATGATGAATAAATATACATCGTTCCGATCCGGCATCCGCTTTCCGTTCATTATACAAGTAATATTATTGTAACCTTTACGCGTCGAATCCGGCGTTGCAATGCAGTATACAGGAAATTCGGTGAATATTTTTGCAAAAATATGCTTGACAATGCATTTTTATCGTGCTATAATGTCAACGTCAAAAATTTCACTGAAATGAGGAAACAAACATGAAAAAATTATTTGCACTTGTTCTCTGCCTCGCCATGGTATTCGCTTTTGTCGGATGCGGCAAAGAGAAAGCGGAATCCAAATCCCTGACCGTTAAAGACGGCGTGCTGACAATGGCCACCAACGCTTCTTTCCCTCCGTACGAATTCTATGACGGTGAGAAGATCGTCGGTATTGACGCCGAAGTCGCCGGACTGATCGCCGAAAAACTCGGCCTGACGCTGGAAATCGCCGACACCGAATTCGACTCTATCATCCCCGGCGTACAGACCGGTAAGTATGACATGGGTATGGCGGGCATGACCGTTACCGACGAACGTCTGAAAAAGGTCTGCTTCTCCTCCTCCTATGCCAAGGGCATTCAGGCCGTTATCGTCAAAGAAGATTCCGCCATTAAAGCTGTTGACGATGTCAAGGGCGACGGTTCTATGAAGATCGGTGTTCAGCAGGGTACCACCGGTGATATTTACGCTTCCAATACCGTTGAAAAAGGCGGTTACGGTGAAAAGAATGTTGTCCGTTACGCCAACGGCGGTCTGGCTGTCGAAGGTCTGAAAGGCGGTAAGGTCGACTGCGTGATTATCGATAACGAACCGGCTAAATCCTACGTCGCCGCAAACAAGGGTCTGAAAATTCTGGACACCAGTTATGCCGATGAAGACTATGCCATCTGCTTCGCGAAAGAAAATACCGAATTGCAGGAAAAGGTCAACAAAGCACTGGAAGAACTGATCGCTGACGGTTCCGTCAAAAAGGTCGTTGAAAAGTACATTCCGGCTGAATGATCGATCATTTATTGAATCACTGACGGCAAGGGCGGTTGAAAACCCGCCCTTATTATTGCTTTTATACGGAAAGGAGTAATACCCCTTGTTCGATTTGTTTCATGAATTAGCGCAGGAATTCGATTTCGTATTCGTGCAGGGTGACCGTTACAAACAGATGATCGACGGTTTGCTGAATACCCTGAAAATTACCGCCGGCTCCCTTCTGCTGGGCGTGGTGATCGGTATTTTCGTTGCTGCCGTACGTTCATCCTTTGATAAAAACGGTTCTTCCATGCGCCAGCGCGGAAAATTCGGCTATGCCGTTTTATCGGTACTGAATTTTATCTGCCGGCTGTATCTGACCGTCATCCGCGGCACACCTGTCGTCGTGCAGTTGATGATCTCGTATTTTCTTATTTTCGTTTCGGCGCAGGATGGGGTCCCGGTCGGCATTTTCGCGTTCGGTATCAATTCGGGCGCCTATGTCGCGGAAATTTTCCGCGGCGGTATCATGTCGATCGACAACGGCCAGTTTGAAGCCGGACGTTCGCTGGGTTTCAATTACGCCCAGACCATGATACATATCATCATTCCGCAGGTTTTCAAGGCAGTCCTGCCGACTTTGTGCAATGAATTTATTGCCCTGCTGAAAGAAACGTCCGTTGCCGGTTACGTCGGCGTTATGGATCTGACCAAGGCCGGCAACGTCATTGCCGGACGTACCTATTCTTATTTCCTGCCGCTGCTGACTGTCGCCGCGGTGTATCTGATCATGGTCATCGTACTGACCTGGCTGGTCGGAAAACTGGAAAGGAGGCTGCGTAAGAGTGATCACTGATAACGAAATACTCATCAAAGTAGACGCGCTTGAAAAGGCGTTCGGAAAAATTTCGGTACTGAAAGGCATTACGACCGAAATCAGAAAAGGCGAAGTGATCGTCATCATCGGACCTTCCGGTTCGGGAAAATCGACCTTTCTGCGCACCCTGAACCTGTTGGAAGAACCGACCGGCGGTAAGATCTTCTTTGAAGGGACTGACATTACCGACCCGAAAGTCGATATCAACGTCCACCGCATGAAAATGGGCATGGTGTTCC
>JAZRWX010000329.1:0-1879 GCA_045599905.1 Acutalibacteraceae bacterium | reverse complement strand
GTTGGCAAGCCCGTGGGCAACGAGCAAAGCGAGGCGAAGGCGCAAAGCGCCGTGAAGTCCCTTTCAGCGCGCCAAAAATAAGAGCGGTATCGCAAGATACCGCTCTTATTTTTTTTACTACATTGAATTAAAAGGGACTCGAACAAGGGCGGTTTTGCAGCGCAAAATGCCAACCTTCCGGCGGACGGTTGGCAAGCCCGTGGGCAACGAGCAAAGCGAGGCGAAGGCGCAAAGCGCCGTGAAGTCCCTTTCAGCGCGCCAAAAATAAGAGCGGTATCGCAAGATACTGCTCTTTGTTTTTTACTACATTGAATTAAAAGGGACTCGAACAAGGACGGCCGGCGTCAAATTTGTACATAAAAAACCGATCGAAAAGTTAAAATCCTCTTCGATCGGTCTTGTCATTACGATTGTCCACTGTTTGTTTTCAGAAATTCGGACGGAGTCAACCCCGTTTCCTTTTGAAAAACACGCGAAAAATATTTGGTATTCCTGTACCCCGTTCGCTGCGCAATTTCGGCAATGCGATACTGCCCGCTTTCCAACATCATTTTTGCTACCTTGACCCGATAATCGGTCAGATATTCATTGATCGTACAACCCTGCACTTCCTTAAACAAATGCATGAGGTAGGACGGACTGATAAACAGCGATTCGGCAATTTCCCGGACGGTAATATCTTCCATGTAATGCGAAACGATGAAATCACACGCGCGCGTGATCTCGGAATGTGCTTTTTTATCAAAGCAATCACCCTGACAGTTGACGTGATTACCTTCCTGAATCGGATCCCGCAATGCCAACTGCCAGCTTTGACCAAGCCCTTTAACGATTTCTTTATAAGAATTCAGGCACTGACTGATACCGACACGGACCGAATAAAACGGGAAATTTTCCTCAATTTCAACGGATATTTTTTCAAAAAACGTCCGCAACTGTTCCAAACCGTTCCGCGGATGAATAATAAAGACTTTACACCGAGTACTGCTGATATGTTTGAAATGATCACTACCGAATTCGTATAAAGTCATTTTCAGCAAATAGCGATTCACTTTATCGACGATTTCACAAAAGCTTTCGTCGTCAAAAGCTTTCCAGGTAAAAAAGCGCAGACAAATCGCAAAATTACCGGTCGGCGGCACCTTTATCTGCAACGCCCGGAAGGACTGTCGGACTTCCGTTTCGGAAAAGGTGGGATCGACCGCCGTACCGAAAAACAGCATTTCGCGGGCAACAGCGGGATCCATCTCAGAACCGGTCATCGGATGTTCTTTTTTAACGTCCGAAACCGCATTCTTCAAATGCAGGATCAATTCCGGTTCGGTCAGCGGAATACGCCAGAAATCATACGCGCCGGAGCGAAACATTGACCGTACCGTCTGGAAAGAAACATCTTCCCCAAGAATGATAAAACGCGTTTTATACCTTTTTCCTTTGCATTGTTCCATCAATTCGACCGCCGTCATATCCGAAAAAGAAACAGCCGAAAGAACGATATCCGGGCGGTGTTCGTATATCATGTTCGCCGCCGTTTTTCCACTGCGTGCCGTACCGACGAAAAATAAATCCAGTTCAGCAAAAAGCGCCTGCGCAGCCATGCCGGAATCGGATAAATATCCGTTATCCGCCAACAATACTTTATACATCGGGCGTTCTTCCTTTCTCAAACTTTATTTTCCGGGTTCATCTCCAAGCGGATCCGTCAGTTCCGAATCGTCGGTTCGACGTTTTCGATAAGGCAACAGGACAAAAATCAAAACCAGTAATATCAACAGAACGATGCCAAGCACCAGAGCGACCTGATTTTCGGAAATCGTCACCGCATCCGCCGTGACGCGCAATTTGTTCTGCAAAGTCGTTTCAATACGATGACCCCGCA
>JAZRWX010000328.1:0-3810 GCA_045599905.1 Acutalibacteraceae bacterium | reverse complement strand
TCGTAGCCATGTCGTTCTGTGGGCCAAGGAGTTGGGTACCACAGTTGTCTTCCTAAGACCGCTTGGCCTCCGACTTACCGGCGGCAGTTCGGAACTGTCTGCAAAATAACCGGTTTTTGCCCCTTTATCATATAAAGAGCCGTCCCGATTACGGGACGGCTCTGTTTTATCTGCAAACTTTTCAAAAACATTTTTTGTTTTAAAGGCGGCAAGCTCGATTAATTTTTAATTTTTTGAAGCGCGCTTTTTTCAAGTCGTGAAACCTGCGCCTGCGAAATACCGATCTCATTCGATACTTCCATCTGCGTTTTACCGCGCATGAAACGCAGTGTAAGAATTTTCTTTTCCCGCTCACTCAAATTCCGTATGGCGTCTTTCAGCGCGATTTCACCCAACCAGTTTTTGTCGTCGTTATTGTCGCCGACCTGATCCATAACAAAAATCGTATCGCCCCCGTCGGAGTACACCGGTTCATACAAAGATACGGGATCAACAACGCTTTCGAGCGCAATGACGATTTCTTCACGCGGCAGATTCAATTCCGCGGCAATTTCCGCGACGGTCGGTTCTCTGTGCAGTTTGTTGGTCAGTTTTTCTTTGGTCTGCATGGCGTGATAAGCCGTATCTTTGATTGATCTGCTGACACGGACCGCGTTATTATCGCGCAGATACCGTCGAATTTCCCCGATGATCATCGGAACGGCATAGGTCGAAAACCTTACGTTATGCGATACGTCAAAGTTATCGACCGATTTCATCAGACCGATACACCCTACCTGAAATAAATCATCCGGATTTTCTCCGCGGCCGGAAAAACGCTGGATCACACTTAAAACCAGCCGCAGATTGCCGTTTATCAGTTCTTCCCTTGCGTTTTTATCACCGCCGCGCAGACGCCGCAGAAGGACTTCCTTTTCTTTTTCACTCAGTACCGGTAATTTTGCCGTATCAACACCGCAAATTTCTACCTTTCCCGAATACATAAAAACACCTCCGATAATCTATTAAAATTATTACCGTAAAGGTGCCGGGTTAAACATTTATAAAACGAATTAAAACAATTACCGCCGACATACATCATGCCGGCGGCGCTGCTTCAATTTTAATTTTGACCGCGCAGACCGAAACTGACAGAAAGTGCATGATCCACACGATCCATAGAACCGTTATCCAAACTGCCCATTCGTTCTTTCAGTCGCTGTTTGTCGATCGTGCGTACCTGTTCCAGCAGAACGATCGAATCACGCTGTAATCCGCAACCGGTCGCCGAAACACGAATATGTGTCGGCAGGTCGTTTTTATCTTTCTGACTGGTAATCGCCGCAGCGATCACGGTCGGGCTGTACCGATTCCCGATATCGTTCTGCACGATCAAAACCGGGCGTATACCGCCCTGCTCGGAACCGACGACGGGACTGAGATCCGCGTAATATATTTCTCCGCGTTTTACGTTCATGTATTTTCACACTCCGAACTTTTCTGAAATTAGCATTACCGCATAATTGATTTTTTAATCATGCCATACAAATTTCTTTCTCTCTATTTTATGAAAAGTCCGTTCATACTGTGTCAAAAGAAAAGCACGGAAGTACAAACTTCCGTGCGAATGATTATTTTGCCAGCGGATGGAACCGTGCGTAACTCTGCGTATATTTACTTTTTACAAACTGTGCGTAGATCTGTGTGGACGATATATCGGAATGACCGAGCATTTCCTGAATATCTTTTAACTGTGCGCCGTTTTCAAGCAGATGCGCCGCAAAAGAATGACGCAGCGTGTGCGGCGTGATATCTTTCTTGATTCCCGCTTTGTTTGCGTAATATTTTATGATTTTCCAAAATCCCTGACGGGACATGGGTTGTCCGTTCATATTCGTAAATAAGGTATTGCATTCCGTATCCGTCACAATGGCCGGGCGCACGTTTTTCAGATAGTTGGCGATCGCTTTGACCGCACCGGGATACAGCGGTACGATGCGCTCATTGCGGTTGTTTTTCAAATGAACGATACCGATCTGTAAATTGATAGACGATACAGACAACTCGATCAGTTCCGAAACCTTGATACCGGTCGCATACAGCAATTCAAGCATTGCTTTATCACGAATACTTTTGTAATCACTGCCGTCCGGCTGGGCCAGTAAAAGCATGACCTCGTTTGCTTCCAGAACGCCGGGCAATTTCTGTTCCGCCTTTTGCAAGTGGATGCCGTCGGCCGGATTGATCTTCACCAATTGTTTAGACATTAAAAAGCGATAAAAAGAACGCACGGACGCCAACATTCTGGTGCAGGTCGAAATTGATTTTCCAAGTGCCGCCAGCGAATCTAAAAATCCGCGTACAAGATTGTTGTCAGCAACTAAATAATTCAGACCTCGAACGGTGCAATAGTCAATATACTGAACGATATCACGGGTATAAGACTGAACCGTGTTATCCGAAGAATGTTTATCATTTATCAAAAAACTTTGAAAAGACAATAGATTATCCAACTATTACACCTCTCTTTCATAGATTCAATGCAAATGAATCGAAAAACGCGCCGGAAAGCAATGCATCCAATATCGCCGAAAAAAGGATCGGCAGTGTCAAAAGCAAAAATTTGGTACAGTACCGCTTGAATTGCGGATACAGATACGCGGAAGGACTGTGCGGTAAAGTCAACCGCGACAAACCGTAGGAAAACAGGACCGCGTCTTTTGATGCCGACAGAAAGCACAATATCGCGGGAATTGCCGGCGGTATCATCAGCACGGCGTGAAAGGCAATTCCTTTTACCCCAAAATTCGAGTACAGATACGATGAAGCAATTCCGAAATCAAAACCGACGTAACCGACCACAAGCGGTGCAAGGATCATACCGAACATCGACGCTCCGGAAAGAAACATAGCCGCCAGCGGCAACAGTGCCGTCAAAAACAAACGAACGGTCAAAGGAAAAAAAGACCGGTCTTTTCGTGTTTGAGAAAATTGCCGCAACGCTTCTTTTACCGTACTTTCCGCTACAATATTATCGGCGCACGCAAAAATCCCGACGATCAGACCGATCAAAAAAATGATCGATAATAACAGAAACAATGCGTTTTTACGCACTTGTTCCGAAAGACCAAACCTTTTTAAATCCAATACCGTGCTCTTTTTCATTACAACCCGTCCTTTCAATTCAATATATGAAAAGATCGGACAAGATATAACACACAATATTTTGCACTTCGTCGGCAACACGAACACAACATTTTGAGAAATTTATCTTTTATGTAAACTGGCGAAAAAGTGCATAAAAAAAGGCCCTCAAAGAAATTTACGTCGAGAGTCTATTGCAAACGGCATAAAAGCCGATAAAAGCGTGACTTTCAAAACACTGTAACAATTATACACTATTTTCTAACGATGTCCAATTACAATTTTGTAATCATTACAATATTATGTAAACTGTTTATGTAAACCACAAAATATATGTATTCAATAGGAAAATGACATACAAATTATTGTGTTTTTTCTCTTCCATTTTTACAGAAAATGTGTTATGATAGATTTGTAAATTTAGAGCAAGGAGAAATCATTATGAAAAAAACCGTTATTATTACCGGCGCGTCAAAAGGCATCGGTGCCGCCACCGCCATTCATTTTGCGGAAAAAGGAATGAATGTTGTCCTGTGCTATAACGATTCGTTTGAAACAGCGAACCTTCTCACCCGCTCCCTGGCATCAAGAGGTTTTTCGGTAACAGCCATGAAGGTCAATGTTACCAACCGTCTGGAAGTTGAATTACTGATGAAGGAAACCGTTTACAAATACGGCAGTATCGAC
>JAZRWX010000327.1:0-1579 GCA_045599905.1 Acutalibacteraceae bacterium | reverse complement strand
GCATCGGTCTTCCCCTCGAAATTCGTGTCGAGATAACCGGTCGCACCCGACACTTCCGGCACTTCCATTCCGGCGCATTTACCGATGCCTTTCAGCAGGTCGACCGCACTGACGACGCAACCCGTGACACCGTTCTTTTCTTGGAAGTTTTCCACCGCGGGCCGGGTACCTACACCCCACAGCCAGATGGAGTTGGCTTCGTTCAGTCCCTTTTCGCGGCGCGCGAGATTGACGGGATGATCTTTCAAAAGGTCATAACTGCGTTTCATTAAATCAATGAGCGGTGCGGCGTTGGGCGATTTGCTTAAATATTCACCGATGACCCGTCCGCTGATATCGTGCGGCGGCGTCATTTCGCCCAGATCGGTCGTGCCGTGATCGACCACCAGACAGTGGCGATAACTGACACCGGCGTAAAAGCGGTAAATTTCATTCCCGAAGTTTTCTTCGACCGTTTTGATGATCTCGGCGGCTTCGGCAGATGAAATATCCCCCGAACAGTAGTCCACCATGGTCTTGTCTTCATAATTATCCGCATCGGAAAGGGTGACGATATTACAGCGCAGAGTTACGTCGGTATCTTTCAGATCAATACCGATCGACGCGGCCTCCAACGGAGAACGACCCGTATAACAGACCTTGGGATCATACCCCATGACCGACAGATTGGCAACGTCACTGCCGGGTTTCAAACCGTCCGCGACCGTGCGGCACATACCGACCTGTGCTGTTTTTGCCAGACCGTCCATAAACGGTTTGTCGGCGCACATCATCGGCGTTTTACCGTCCAGCGCCGGATTGGGCGTATCCGCCATGCCGTCACATAATACCACTAAATATTTCATTGCAAGCACCCTTTCGGAAAAATCTTTTTCCTATTATAATACACACGGCGTCAAAAGTAAAGAACGAAAGGCGGCAATCTTTGCGATTGCCGCCCCTTTATTATTTTTCTTCCAAATCAATCAGCGAACTGCTGTTTCCGGTAACCTGCGGCAATTCCCCGTTCCACTTTTCGATCTTGTTGTATTCAATAATTTTATCGGTCAACGATTTATTCAACGTGCTATTGGCACTGGCTTCGGCGTCTGCCTTAATTCGTACCGCCTCCGCTTCTGCCTGGGCGTTGGTAATGGCAGTCTGTTTTTCGGTTTCCGCCTTTAACAACTGCTGTTGTGCCACCTGTTTTTCCTCGATCGCCGTAATAAACGCCTCAGAAAAATCGAAATTGATGATATTGACATCGGTCACATACAATCCGAGTTCATTCAGTTTTTGGTTCAATCCGTCGACAAGACCGTCCGAGATTAGTTCCCGGTTGGTAACGCTTTGTTCGGCGGTATACTGTGCCGTAATGGCTTTCAATACCTCGTTGACGGCGGGAACGACCAGCACCGATTCATAATCCGCGCCGATATTCTTATAAATACTGTACGATTTGGCTGTATCAACACGGTAATTGATGGCAAGCGTGGTTGCAACCGTCTGCAAATCCTTGGAAAAAGCTTCCGTTTCGACTTCCAGTTTGACAATGCGGTTGTCGATCTTCACCACCTGCTGAACAAACGGTGCTTTGGCA
>JAZRWX010000326.1:0-21046 GCA_045599905.1 Acutalibacteraceae bacterium | reverse complement strand
GTCACCCGGGAAGCGCCCGCGTCCACGGCGGCGCGGATCGCGGCTTGCAGGAAATCGGTTTCGGCACGGGTCGCGTCCAGCGCGCAGAATTCGACCGTATCACAAGCGGCTTTCGCGGCGGTGACCAGTTCGGTGATCAGTGCCAGCATTTTCGGCGGCTTGCGGTGGCAGGTGTATTCCATGCCCACCGGCGAAGTCGGCAGTTCCACCCGCAGGACCGGTTTCGCGGCGGCGGCGATCGCCCCCGTTATAACGGGGATATCCGCGGCGTTCAGCCCGACACAGACCGAAAGTTCGGCGTGTTTCAGAAAGGATGCCAGCGTACGCAGCAGCAGCATTTCCGCCTTGGTGTTTTCCACCCGGGGCAGTTCGACACTGTCGACCATCATTCGTTCCGACAGCCGCGCGATCTCGATTTTTTCTTTGAAGTTCAGCGTATCGGCGCTGCGGCAAAGTGTTGTGTCTGCGATAAAGATGTTTTTCATAAAAAATCAACCTTTCTTTCAGTCGGTCGCGGGGAATGAAAAAATCCCCGAAACCACAAAGCGTGATTTCAGGGACGAAATATTGTTTTTCGCGGTACCACCCTGATTCCGCCCGCAGGCGGCATCTCAACAGAACTCGGACAAGTTCACTGCCTTGGTAACGGGGCAAACCGGGCGCGCTTACTGCCGTTTCGGCGCACCTGCTTCGGAATGAGACTTGTTTTACCCCTGCCGCACCGACTTTCACCGACCGTCGGCTCTCTTTGCCGTCAGAATGTAAACAATAATTCCATCAACGCATTTTGTATATATAAAATATTTATGGGACGATTATAACACCTAATATAAAGGTTGTCAAGCGTTTTCGGGCAAGAAAATACCGCCAATTTCCGAAAACGGCACGCAGGGGTTTATGCTGTGATGCGCATAGGAAAATTTCAAAAGCAGTTGATGATTGTTTTTTTCTTGGTCTGTGCGTAGCGAAAAGCGATCGCCGTTCCGCTTTTGGGCTGCTTAATAAGGTTGGGATTGTTTCTGCGCGGGGCAGGCCGATAGGTTTCACCGTAATAAAAAACGCAAATATCGCTTTCGCAAATCATTGCCTGATTGCGCTCTATGTAACCTGCCCGTCCGGCATTGCCGAGCCCTTTTGGGCAAACATTTTCTTCAAGTTCGTTTTTCAAAAATTGCATGGTGTAGTCGTCAGCGTCCTCGTAATCTTTGCGGAATTTTTTTCGCTTGATTTCGGGGTACTGTTCTTTTAATGTCGTTACCATTTCATAACACAAATCATTAAATTCCGAATGATCCCCAAAAATAAAGTTTTTCGTGCCGTTTTCAATTAGATCGTGCAGAATTTTCCACAGCCGTTTCCGCAATTCCGGCGTGTTTTCAATTTTTCTGTGCCCGATAAAACAAACGGAATGTTCCATTTTTATACCTTCTTTGTTTGCAAATACATAATTATATTTTACTTTTGCAAACTATATAAGTCAATAGCAAACAACAAGATTGCAGACCTGCATATCTTCATAGATTATAATATTTATGAAGAAAGGGTGTAGAAGTTGAGCGAAAATAAATTTTATTACCGTGATAAAATCAATCAACTTGGTATTACGATAGCATCTTTGCGAAAAATGCGTGATATGACACAAGAACAACTGGCCGAAAAAGCGGGAATCAGCCGAACTTTTTTGAGTTCAATCGAAGCGCCCGGAACAGCCCGTTCTTTTTCGCTTGAGGTTTTGTATGCGATTGCTGATGCATTAGAAGTAAAACCGGGCGATATATTGAACTTTGCAGACTTTCCGGAACAGATTTTGAACAGGAAATAAAATTGTCGGCCTATGAATAGTGCGGTATGGCATAATGTCATACGGGTGGTGTTATGAAAAACAACTTAAAACAGTTACGAATGAAAAAAGGGATAACGCAGATTTCTCTGCAAATGCAGACGGGTATTGAGCAGGCATTGATTTCCAAATGTGAAAACGAAGAACGTATTCCGCCGACAGATACGCTGATGAAATTAGCGGATTTTTATAACGTAAGTATGGATTATATTATGTCCCGAACCGAAAATCCTGAAATCAATAATACAAAATAGTAAAAAGCCGTCCGGGCAACACTCGGACGGCTTTCTTAATACACATATCTTTTCGCTTATTTCAACATTAGTTCGCAGATCAGTTTGCTGTGTTCCACCGGGTCGGAAACCGATTTTCCGCCGATCAGGCAGGCCTCGCCGTACAGCAGTTTGGCGTATTTCGCCAGCGTGTCACGGTCGGTATCGTAAAGCCCTTTCAGTTTTTCGGCGATCGGGTGTTCGGCGTTGATTTCCAGAACGATCTGCGCCTTGACCTTTTCGCCGCCGGCGTTCGGCATGGCATTCAGCGTTTTTTCCATTTCCAGTGAAAGTCCGCCCTCACTGGTCAGGCAGACCGGGTGCTCTTTCAGTTTCCCGGTAAAGCGGACGGCGTGGACGCTGTCGCCCAGCGTTTCCTTCATGGCTTCGAACAGGTCTTTGGCGGCGGCGTTTTCATCGTCCAGCGCCTTTTTCTCGTCCTCGGTCGAAAGGTCGAATCCATCGTCGCAGATGTTGACGAATTTTTTGCCGTCGTACTGCTGTAACATCATCAGCGCGAATTCATCGACGTTTTCGGTCAGGTACAGGATTTCGTAATCCTTTTCACGCACGGCGTCGCACTGCGGCAGCATTTCGATCTTTTCGACCGTTTCGCCCGCAGCAAAGTAGATGCTGTCCTGTCCCTCTTTCATACGGGAAACGTATTCTTTCAGCGTTGCCGGTTTCTTCTCGAAAGAAGAGGTGAACAGCAGCAGATCCTGCAAAACGTCCTTGTGCATACCGTAGTCGTTGTAAACGCCGAATTTCAGTTGTACGCCGAACGATTTATAGAATTCCTCGTAAGCGGCACGGTCGGCGGTCAGCATTTTTTCTAGTTCGGAACGGATTTTCTTTTCCAGCGTTTTGGCGATCAGTTTCAACTGGTGGTCGTGCTGTAACATTTCACGGGAAATATTGAGCGAAAGGTCTTCGCTGTCCACAAGGCCTTTGACAAAACTGAAATAATCGGGCAGCAGATCGGCGCACTTGTCCATGATCAGCACGCCTTTGGAGTACAGCTGCAAGCCCTTTTCGTACTCTTTGGTGTAGTAGTCGAACGGCGGATGCTTCGGAATGAACATCAGCGCGTTATAGGTCGCCTGACCCTCCGTTTTGGCGTGGATGACGCGCGCCGGATCTTCCCAGTCACGGAACTTTTCTTTGTAGAAAGCGTTGTAATCGTCGGGCGTGATCTCGTTTTTCGCTTTTTTCCATAACGGGATCATACTGTTCAGCACGCGGTCTTCGGTGACGTCCTCAAACTCGCCCTCCTTGCCTTCGACCGGCCGGCGGGAAGTCCATGCCATGTGGATCGGGTGGCGGATATAGTCGGAATATTTTTTGACCAGTTCGCTGATCCGGTACTGCTCTAAATACGCGGAATAGTTTTCTTCTTCGGTATCTTCTTTCAGGTGGATGCTGACCACGGTACCGACGTCCGCCTTGTCGCATTTCGTGATGTTATACCCTTCGGCACCGCAGGATTCCCAACGGCAGGCCTCGTCCGCGCCGAACGCGCGAGTTTCGACCGTTACCTTGTCGCCGACCATAAAGGCGGAATAAAAACCGACACCGAACTGGCCGATGATATCGACGTTTTCAGTCTTTTCGTTTTCGTTGCGGAAATTGAGCGAGCCGGAATGGGCAATGGTACCGAGATTCTTTTCCAGGTCTTCGGCGGTCATGCCGCAGCCGTTGTCGATGACACGCAGAACGCGGGCGTCGCTGTCGACTTCAATGCGAATGGAAAAATCTTCGGCTTTCAGTCCCACCGTGCCGTCGGTCAAAGAACGGAAATACAGTTTGTCAATGGCGTCGGACGCGTTGGAAATGATCTCGCGCAAAAAGATCTCTTTGTGGGTGTAGATGGAGTTGATCATCATATCCATCAGTTTCTTGGATTCGGATTTGAACTGTCGCATGGTATTCCTCTTTTTCAAATTATTAAATCATCCGCTTTTTTTGAAAATTAGCGGAATTCCGAATAAAGCATCCGGCGTTCCGTCCGGCAGGGAACGGCGTTCACCCGTTCCGGCGAATGATCTGATCGTATCTATTTTACTACAAACGAACGTAAAAGTAAATGAAAAAAGTGTTAATTTTTCCGCGGCGCACAAAAAAGGTTTAATATAAAATATATTAAATTCTTCTTGTATTTGACGGGCGGTTGTGCTACAATAAATTGTGTATATGCAAAATTATGTAAAGAAGGTTTTTTTATGAAATGTCCGTTTTGTGGTTTTGAAGAAAGCAAGGTCATTGATTCCCGTCCGACCGATGAGGGCGAGCGCATCCGCCGCCGCCGTGAATGTTTGCAGTGCGGCAAGCGTTTCACGACCTATGAAATGATCGAAAATCTTCCGATCATCGTCATTAAGAAGGACAAGTCCCGTCAGACCTTTAACCGCGATAAACTGATGAACGGTTTACTGCGCGCCTGCGAAAAACGTCCGGTATCGATCGAAACGCTGGAACGCACCATTGACGATATCGAAACCATTATCCAGAACTCGCTCGACCGTGAGGTCACCAGCGAACACATCGGTGAACTGGTCATGGAAAAACTGAAAGGGATCGACGAAGTGGCATACGTCCGCTTTGCCAGCGTGTACCGTCAGTTCAAGGATATCAACACCTTTATGGACGAGCTGAACAAACTGTTACGGAAGGACTAATCCCCAGATGAATGACAATGAACGCATGGCGGAACTGCTGCTTCCGCAAATTGATAAAACGCCCGATTATTATGAAAAACGCTATCCGGCGCGTGATCTGCCAGAAGGGGCGCGAGTGACCCGTGTCGCGCCGAGTCCGACGGGGTACCTGCATCTCGGTACGCTGTTCACCGCCATGGTCAACCGCGTGACCGCCACATCCTCCGGCGGGATCTTTTACACCCGTATTGAGGACACCGACAAAAAGCGTGAGGTCACGGGCGGTATTGAAGATATCATCGACGGGCTTAACCGTTTCGGTATCACCATTGACGAGGGCTTTGTGGACGGTACGCGTGAATCGGGCGATTACGGTCCTTATCAGCAAAGCCGCCGCGCCGAAATTTACCAGACTTACGTGAAAGACCTGATCCGTCAGGGACTGGCGTACCCCTGCTTCTGCACGGCGGAAGAACTGGAAGCGGTGCGCAGCACGCAGGAAGCGCAGAAAATCCGCACCGGCTACCACGGGGAATGGGCAAAGCACCGCAATATCACGGTCGAAGAAGCCGAAGAACTGATCGCCGCCGGTAAACCCTTTGTTGTGCGTCTGCGTTCGCCGGGCAGTGAGGAACACCGCATCACCTTTGACGACGTGATCAAGGGCAAGATCGAAATGCCCGAAAACGACGAGGATTTCGTTCTGCTGAAATCGGACGGTATTCCGACCTACCATTTTGCCCACGCCATTGACGATCACCTGATGCACACGACCCACGTTCTGCGCGGGGACGAGTGGATCTCCTCGGTGCCGAAACACATCCAGCTGTTCAAACTGCTGGGGTTCAAGGTGCCGAAATACGGTCACGTTTCCCCGATCATGAAACTGGACAACGGTGCGAAACGCAAGATCTCCAAGCGCAAGGACCCCGAAGCCGCCGTGCATTTCTTTGCCGAAGAGGGGTATGACGCCGAAAGCGTTGTGGAATATCTGATGACCATTGCCGCCTCGGATTTTGAGGACTGGCGCCGTGCCAATCCCGCGGCAAGTTACCGCGATTTCAAGTTCAATCTGAAAAAGATGAGCGTTTCGGGCGCACTGTTCGATCCCGATAAACTAAACGACGTCAGCAAGATCCGTGTCGCTTCGATGAACGCCGAAACGGTCTATAAAAAACTGACCGACTGGGCAAAGGAATTCGATCCGGAATTCCACGATATTCTGTGTGCCGATCCCGATTACACCAAAGCGGTGCTGGCGATCGACCGCGACGTGCCGAAGCCGCGAAAAGATATTGCCAAGTGGAACGAGGCGCGCGCCTATTTTGCCTATTTCTTCGATGCGCTGTACGAACCGTGCTGCGATCTGCCTGAAAACATCGCCCCGGCGGATGCCGCGGCGTTCTTGACCGCTTACCGGGAAGTTTACAGCGAAAACGACGACAAGCAGGCGTGGTTTGACCGCATCAAGCAGGTCGCGCCCGCCATCGGCTTTGCCGCCGAAACCAAGGAATACAAGGCGAATCCGGATGCCTATAAAGGCAGCGCGGGGGATTTAAGCACCGTTTTGCGCATTGCCGTGACCGGCCGCCGCAACACGCCCGATCTGTGCAGTATCATGCAGGTACTGGGAAGGGACGAGGCACTGCGCCGGATCGACCGCGCCATTGAAAATTTTTAAGAGGGTACTGTTCATGGAAGAGAAAGAAATTTTGACCGAGACGGCAAAGCCGTCCAACTTTATTCACGATTTTATCGACGAGGATCTGAAAGAGGGCGTTTACACCTGCGTGCAGACCCGTTTCCCGCCCGAACCGAACGGCTATCTGCACATCGGCCACGCCAAGGCGATCTGCATCGACTTCGGCACGGCGGAAAAGTACGGCGGCAAGTGCAATCTGCGGCTGGACGATACCAACCCCACCAAGGAAGACGTTGAGTACGTCGATGCCATTCAAAAGGATATCGCGTGGCTGGGCTTCAAGTGGGATAATGTCTACTACGCTTCCGATTATTTTGATTTTATCTATGAATGCGCGTTAAAGCTCATTGACAAGGGTCTCGCCTTTGTCGACGAAAGCACCGCGGATGAGATCCGTGAAATGCGCGGCACCCTGACCGAAGCCGGCAAAAACAGTCCCTACCGTGACCGTCCTGTGGAGGAAACGAAAGAACTGTTCCGCAAAATGACCGCCGGCGAGGTGGAGGAGGGCAAAATGGTCCTGCGTGCCAAGATCGACATGGCGTCGCCCAACCTGAATATGCGCGACCCGATCATCTACCGTGTGTTAAAGGCGACTCATCACCGCACGGGCGATAAATGGTGCGTCTACCCGATGTACGACTTTGCCCACCCATTAAGCGATGCGAAAGAGGGCGTGACCCATTCGCTTTGCTCGCTGGAATTTGAAAATCACCGTCCGCTGTACGACTGGTTCCTGCGCGCGCTGGAAATCCCCACGCCGCCGCGCCAGATCGAATTTGCCCGGATGAACGTCAACTATACGCTGACCAGTAAGCGCAAGTGCCTGAAACTGGTCAACGACGGTTTGGTTTCGGGTTGGGACGATCCCCGTATGGCAACGCTGTGCGGAATGCGCCGCCGTGGCTATCCGGCCGAAGCCGTCCGTGCCTTTGTGGAAAAAATCGGCGTTTCCAAGGCGTACAGCGTCATTGACTACGCCCTGCTTGAATCCTGCGTGCGTGACGATCTGAATCAGAACGCCGACCGCACCATGGCGGTACTGCGTCCGCTGAAAATCGTTATTGATAACTACCCCGAAGATAAGACCGAAGACATTTCGGTTGACATCAACCCGAACAAGCCGGAAAAAGGCACCAAGACCGTGACCTTTTCGCGCGAACTGTATATCGAGCAGGATGACTTTATGCTCGATCCGCCCGGAAAGTATTTCCGTCTGTGCCCGACCAAGGAAGTCCGGCTGAAAGGCGCGTATTACGTGCGCTATGCTTCACACGAAACCGACGAAAACGGCAATATCACGGTGGTACACTGCACCTACGATCCCGAAAGCCGCGGCGGTGAAACGCCCGACGGCAGAAAGGTCAAGGGCACGCTGCACTGGGTCAACGCGAACGACTGCAAAACGGCTTCCGTCCGTCTGTATGACCGGCTGTTCAACGTCGAAAATCCCAGCGATGAAGAGGGCGTTTCCTCCTTTGCCGACAACCTTAATCCCGATTCTCTCGTGACGCTGGAAAACTGCAAGATCGCCGGCGACCTGTTCGACGCCAAGCCGGGCGATACTTTCCAGTTCATGCGGCAGGGTTATTTCTGCGCCGATGAGGATTCCACTGCCGAAAGACCCGTCTTTAACCGCACCGTGGCGCTCAAAGACTCGTTTGTGAAGAAATGATGAAAACACGGGACGTATTTGATTTTTTAGACCGTCTGTACCCCTGCGAAACGGCGCTGTCGTTCGACAACCCCGGCTTTTTGGTCGGCGACCGTACGGCGACCGTCGAAAAGGTGCTGGTCTGTCTGGACTGCGGCACGGCGGCAATCGATGAAGCCGTGCGGCGCGGCTGTACGCTGATCATTTCGCACCACCCGGTCATTTTCGATCCGCTGAAAAGCGTCACCGAAAACAGCGTGGTGTATAAGGCGGTCAACAGCGGCGTTTCGGTCATTTCCATGCACACGAATCTGGATATGGGCAAAGGCGGCGTGAACGATTGCCTCGCCCGGGCGATCGGTTTACATAATATCGAGGAATACATCACGGCGGACGGTTTTGTTACCCGTAAGGGGGAAATGGATCCCGTTTTTCCGGACGTGTTTGCCGAACGGCTGAAAACGGCGCTGGGCGGCAGGGTAAAGTACACCGCACCCGAAAAACCGATCTGTAAAGTACTGCTTTGCAGTGGGTCGGGCGGCGACTATATCGGCGAACTGGCACGGTCGGGCTGTGACGCGCTGGTCACGGCGGACGTCAAGCATAATTATTTTATGGACGCTTTCAATAACGGACTTGCGCTGTTCGACGCCGGGCATTTTGAAACCGAGGACGTGGCGGTCGAGCCGCTGGCGGAAACGCTGCGGAACGGTCTGCCGGAACTGGTCGTTGAAACGTTCCATCCCCGGTTTTTGAAATACTGTTAAAAAAGAATTCCCGCGGTCACCGCACGGTGACCGCGGGAAAATTTATGCTGTTTTTCGGTTTGGGTCAAAAGATTCGGGTGTTGCCGTAAACGGTTTTTCCGTTTACGGTGTAAAAACCCTGTGCCGTCACGGTTTCGTAACCGGAAACGTCGCCGATCTCGCAAATACCGACATAGGCGCAGTTCAACTGTTCGGCGGTAACGATCACGCCGTCGTTGTAGAACGAATCGTAGATGCTGTCCATGGTCAGTACGTACGGCACGCCGTCCAGTGTGACCGTAAACCCGATCTCGTCATATTTTTCAATGACGGCGGGGTCACCGGTCAGTTTTAAGATCAGCCGGGTCTCGGTTGCGCCACAGCCGGTGCAGGTACGGGTCTCAATACCCTGCTCGGTCGCGGTGGGGGGCGGTCGTTACCGTCCATTCGCCGAAAGCATGGTCGGTCAGTTCGGTGTCCTGTTCGTTTCCGCGCAGCTGCGGATATTTGTAACTGCTGCACGGATACATGACCCAGTCGTTTTCAAAATCAAAGTTGCCGTACATCCGGTCGATTCTCAACTGCTTTTCAGTGCGTGTAGAAGCTCCCGAACAGGTGGTGCCGGTGCCGGTGAAGGTTTCATCAATATTGATCCACATTCCCGAAATGGTATGCCCGTTGCCGTCAAACACGCCGGTGAACGCAAGGTTTGTATAACGGCCTTCGCCGCCGATGGGGTCCCAGCCCCTGCTTTCCAGTTCCAGATCACCGCCCGGGGCAATATCGTCCGTCAAGTCGATGTCGCTCATTAAAATGTACTTTCCGGACAGATCGAACCGAACGCAGTAAAGATCCATTGAATCATAAACCGGAATAAATCCGTCCGGCACGGTTTCCGCCGATTATCTGCTGGGCAGGACCCGTGCCGGCGGTCCGGCGGAACAACTTTTCGCGTCGGTTGAAGAAATTGAAAAGCAACTGGAAAAAATTAAAACCCAATTACGAAAATTATGACCGGGCAGGGAAAACCTGCCCGTTTTTTATGCCGTGACCGGCGGTTATATAATGAAAGCATATCGACGTTCCATATCGGGAAACGCAAAAATTTCCAAAATTTTTTTGCGAAAAATATTGACGAATAAATACAAAAGTTGTATACTGGTTCAGTTAAGAAATACTTTAAGAAAGGGTTTTGTTTATGTTCAAATCAGCGTATCTTGAAAAAGTCTATGCGGGCGCGGAAGCCCGTAACCCCGGCGAAAATGAATTTTTGCAGGCGGTAAAAGAGGTTCTGGAATCCCTGGAACCGGTTATTGAAGCCAATCCGCAGTATGAAAAGTACGGCATTCTGGAAAGAATGGTCGAACCGGAAAGAATGATCTCGTTCCGTGTTCCGTGGATCGACGACAACGGCAAAGTCCAGGTCAACCGCGGTTTCCGTGTTCAGTTCAACTCGGCAATCGGTCCGTACAAGGGCGGCCTGCGTTTCCATCCGTCGGTCAACGCTTCCATCATGAAGTTCCTCGGCTTCGAGCAGACCTTCAAAAACAGTCTGACCAGTCTGCCCATGGGCGGCGGTAAGGGCGGTTCCGACTTTGACCCCCGCGGCAAGAGTGACGGCGAAGTCATGCGCTTCTGCCAGAGCTTTATGACCGAACTTTCCAAACACATCGGTCCGGATACCGACGTTCCGGCTGGTGATATCGGTGTCGGTGCACGTGAAGTCGGCTATCTGTTCGGCCAGTACAAACGTCTGCGTAACGAATTCACCGGCGTTCTCACCGGCAAGGGCCGTTCGTTCGGCGGCTCGCTGATTCGTCCGGAAGCTACCGGCTTCGGCGCGGTCTACTATGTTGTGGAAATGCTGAAATCTTTCGGCGACGATATCAAGGGCAAGACCTTCGCGGTCTCCGGCTTCGGCAACGTGGCATGGGGTACTGTTATGAAGACCACCGAACTGGGCGGTAAGGTCGTTACCATCTCCGGCCCGGACGGTTACGTTTACGACAAAGACGGTATCAACACCGAAGAAAAGATCAGCTATATGCTTGAAATGCGTGCTTCCGGCCGCGATAAGGTACAGGATTACGCTGACAAGTTCGGCGCGGAATTCTTCGCCGGCAAACGTCCGTGGGAACAGAAGGTCGATATCGTAATGCCCTGCGCTACCCAGAACGAAGTCGGCATTGAAGATGCCAAGAACATTGTTGCCAACGGCGTAAAATATTACGTTGAAGTTGCCAATATGCCCACCACCGCGGAAGCTGTTGCCTGCATCAGGGAAGCCGGCATCACCATGGCTCCGTCCAAAGCGGTCAACGCCGGCGGTGTCGCGGTTTCCGGCCTTGAAATGAGCCAGAACTCCATGCGTTACAGCTGGACTGCGGAAGAAGTCGATGAAAAACTGTATCAGATCATGAGCAACATCTACAAAAATTCTTTCGAAGCCGCCAAGAAGTACGGCATGGACGGTGACCTCGTCGCCGGTGCGAATATCGCCGGATTTGAAAAGGTCGCGGATGCCATGTTGGCACAGGGTGTCGCTTACTGATAACCCCGACTTTCAAAACAAAAACCGTCCTTCTTCGGAAGGGCGGTTTTTTAGTGCCGTTGAACGGATATAACGGAAGAGGGCACTTTTGCAAATGAAAACAAAACATCCGCCTGTTATATAACAAGCGGATGTTTTAATATCAACCTAAATCCTCGAAAATTTCCCAGTAATATTTTCTGCGGCAGGCGGGGAAATCATCCAACACCCCGTGTTCGGGATCGTAAAATGTGCCGTGAACATACAGCGACCAGTGCCAGCATTTCGGCGTTTCCAGACTTAACAGACAAACGTCGGGCAGGTCGTCTTTTTCGTCCGCCTCGCGCCGCATATTTTCAAAGCGGATACCGTAATGCGCCAGCGCGCCGCGCATATCGGCAAGGGTGGTTTCACGGTCGGTGCCACAGACGGCACGCACCTCGTCAATGGGACTGCCGGTCAGCATGACCAGTACCGCCTGACCGCATTCCAGCGGTGTCGGCTCGCGGTAATATGAAATTTCTGCGAAGTTCGGCATAAAAACTCTTCCCTTTTATAAGATAATCTATTATAATATATAATAACATATTCTATCGTTTTGTAAAGACATTTCGTGTTGAAGGGGCTTTTATGTACAGAATTTTAAGAAAAAAGGAATTGAATCCGACTGTCACGCTGATGGAGATCGAGGCACCGCTGGTCGCCGCCAAGGCCGAAGCCGGGCAGTTTATCATTCTGCGGGTGGACGAGGACGGCGAACGCATCCCATTGACGGTTGCCGGTTTTGACCGTGCGGCCGGCTGGGTGCGCATTATTTTCCAGATCGTCGGCGCGACGACGGCAAAACTGAACGCCAAAAACGAGGGCGAATATATTACCGATTTTGTCGGGCCGCTGGGGACGCCGACAAAAACCGACGGCTTGAAAAAGGTCTGTATCGTCGGCGGCGGTGTCGGGTGCGCCATTGCGCTGCCCATTGCGCAGAAACTGCGTGAGCAGGGGGCGGCGGTCACTTCCGTGATCGGGTTCCGCACCAAAGATCTGCTGATACTGAAAGATGAATTCCGTGCCGCGTCCGACCGGCTTTACGTCATGACCGACGACGGCAGTTACGGTACGCAGGGGAACGTCTGTGCTCCGTTGAACGAACTGTTTTCCGCCGGGGAGCGCTTTGACGAAGTGATTACCATCGGTCCGCTGATCATGATGAAATTCGTGGTCGAAGCGACCCGACCGACCGGTATTCCGTGTACCGTTTCAATGAATCCGATCATGATCGATGGCACCGGAATGTGCGGCGGCTGTCGGCTGACGCTGGTGCGTGACGGCAACCGCGAAATCCGTTTTGCCTGCGTGGACGGGCCCGATTTCAACGGCTATGAAGTCGATTTTGACGAGGCGATGACCCGTGGCGGGATCTACCGTGATTTCGAGCGTCACGCCTATACCGAAACCTGTAATCTGTTGAAGGAGGGACGTTGAAATGCCGGATATGAGCTTAAAAAAACATCCCATGCCCCAACAGGACCCCGTGGCGCGCGCCCGTAATTTCGACGAGGTGGCGCTGGGGTATGACGAAGTCACCGCGTTGGCGGAGGCGGAGCGTTGTTTGAACTGTAAAAATATGCCCTGCGTGTCGGGTTGCCCCGTGAATATCCACATTCCGGCGTTTATCGAAAAGGTGCGCGAAGGGGATTTCGAGGCGGCGTATGAGATTATTCAGAAATCGTCCTCCCTGCCGGCGGTCTGCGGACGGGTCTGTCCGCAGGAAACGCAATGCGAAAGCAAGTGCGTCCGCGGCGTCAAGGGCGAGTCGGTCGGCATTGGTCGGCTGGAACGCTTTGTCGCCGACTGGCACGCCTGCCACAGCGGAAAACCGCCGAAAAAAGCACCGGCCAACGGGCAGAAAGTCGCCGTGGTCGGCGCCGGTCCGTCGGGTCTGACCTGCGCGGGCGATCTGGCGAAAAACGGCTACGACGTCACGGTTTTCGAGGCCCTGCACACAGCAGGCGGCGTGTTGGTCTACGGCATTCCGGAATTCCGGCTGCCGAAAAAAATCGTCACGCGCGAGGTCCAAACCTTAAAAGCGCTCGGCACGAAGATCGAAACCAACGTGGTCATCGGCAAAACGCTGACGGTCGACGAACTGTTCCAAAACGGGTTCGAGGCGGTGTTTATCGGCTCGGGCGCGGGTCTGCCGATGTTTATGGGCATTCCGGGGGAATCGCTGAACGGCGTCTACTCGGCAAACGAATACCTGACCCGTTCCAACCTGATGCGTGCTTATGAAAACGATCCCGTCACCCCGATCATGAAGGGCGGCAGGGTGATCGTGGTCGGCGGCGGCAACGTGGCAATGGACGCAGCACGTACCGCCCTGCGGCTGGGCGCCGAAAGCGTGACGGTGGTCTACCGCCGTTCAATGGAAGAACTACCCGCCAGAAAAGAGGAGGTCGAACACGCCGGGGAAGAAGGCGTGGAGTTCCGCCTGCTCAGTAATCCGGTTGAAATTCTGGGGTACTACAACCCCGACGACCGCCGGGACCCCAAAAACGGTTTCGTGACCGGGGTGCGGTGTATCAGAATGGAACTGGGCGAGCCGGACGAACGCGGCCGCCGCAGACCGGTCGAAATTCCCGGCAGCGAATTTGAACTGGAAGCCGATACGGTGATCATCGCCATCGGCACGTCCCCCAATCCGCTGATCAAATCCACAACAGCAGGGTTGACGGTCAACCGCCGCGGCGGCATCGTCATTGACGAGGAAACGGGATTGACCTCGCGCGAAAACGTGTATGCCGGCGGTGACGCGGTCACGGGCGCGGCAACGGTCATTTCTGCCATGGGCGCAGGCAAATCGGCGGCACGGTCAATTGACCGCGAATTAACAAAAAAGCGGACGAATTAATAATATGAGTACAACGAAAATGAATGACATGTTTTCTCCGATCGCGCATATCGAAACCGATCTGACGCAGAAGTTCGGCATTCCCCGGCAAAGCGGACTGGCGGAAGACCTGGTCGGCACGGTCGTGTTCGAGCCGGAATATCGCAACCCCGACGCGCTGCGCGGGTTGGAAGGTTTTTCCCATATATGGCTGCTGTGGAAGTTTTCCGAAAGCGTGTGTGAAACGTGGCAGCCCACCGTGCGTCCGCCGCGCCTCGGCGGAAACACGCGTTTAGGCGTTTTCGCGACCCGTTCGCCTTTTCGCCCCAATCCGATCGGTCTTTCCTGCGTGCGTGTGGAAAGCATTGAAAAAACGGGGGATCGCGGCACGGTGATCCGGGTGCGCGGCGCCGATCTGATGCACGGTACTCCGATCTATGATATCAAGCCGTATATTCCGTATGCCGACTGCAAGCCGGAAGCGACCGGCGGTTTTGCCGACGGCGCGCCGTCGCCGCTTGATGTGGATTTTCCGCCCGAATTGCTTTCAAAATTGCCGTCCGAAAAACGGCAGGCGGCGGTCAGCGTACTGAAAAACGATCCGCGCCCGTCTTATATCAAGGACGGCGACCGGGTATTCGGGCTGACCTTTGCAGGGCACAATATTTCTTTTGCTGTGCAAAACGGCACCCTGACCGTCACGGCGGTGGAAAAGGAATTGCCGGAAAATAAAAAATAAACCGCGAAAAAACAGCACCCCCGGGCATCGAATGATGCCCGGGGGTGCTTCATATAACGGTTCTTAATCCTTATTGAAGTCCTCTAAAATCAGACCTTCGTTTTTGTCAAGCGCCCACTGAATATTCCATTCGCTGGTGAAGATCAGCAGGTTGTTGCCCTTGAAATCCTGCACCCACTTGGTATCGCTGGTCAAATTCAGACTCTTAATATCTAAATCCTTGTTGCGGATCCAACGGATGTACTGATATGAAAGGTTGTTGCGCAGAACGTCGACTTTGTACTCGTTTTTCAGGCGGTATTCCAGCACCTCGAATTGCAGCACGCCGACCAGGCCGACGATGACACGTTCCATACCGGAGTTGGGCTCGTGGAAGATCTGAATGGCGCCTTCCTGCGCGATCTGTTCCACGCCTTTGACAAATTGTTTCCGTTTCAGCGAATCGACCTGCTCGATCATGGCGAAATGTTCGGGCGCGAAAGTCGGTATGCCTTCGTATTCGACCTTCATTTTCGGGTCGCAGACCGTATCGCCGATCGCGAAAATACCGGGATCAAACACCCCGATGATATCGCCGGCATAGGCCTCGTTGATGATCTGCCGGTCGTCTGCCATGATCTGCTGCGGCTGGGAAAGGCGCAGGGACTTACCGCCCTGAATGTGGTAGTATTCCTTATCCCGTTCAAACTTGCCCGAACAGATACGCATAAAGGTCATGCGGTCACGGTGGGCCTTGTTCATGTTCGCCTGAATTTTGAAAACAAAGGCGGAAAACGCTTCGTCGGTGGCGACCGGTTTATCCTCGACCGTTACACGCGGCAGGGGGGCGGTCGTCATTTGCAGGAAATTTTCCAGGAACGGTTCGACCCCGAAATTGGTCAGCGCCGATCCGAAGAAAACGGGGGTCAGTTCGCCGCGGCGGACTGTTTCCAGGTCAAATTCATAACTGGCACCGTCCAGCAGTTCGATCTGATCGACCAGTTCGGCGCTTTGGTACGGGCCCAGCAGGTCTTCCAGTTTTTCACGGTCGGTAATATCGCACTCGATCGCGTGCAGTTTTTCCTGACCGCGGTGCATTTCGTTAAACGCCATGATCTGACGGCGGTCACGGTCGAAAACGCCCTTGAAACTGACACCGCATCCGATCGGCCAGTTGACGGGATACGTTCCGATGCCGAACTCCTTTTCCAGTTCGTCCAGCAGTTCAAACGGGTCGCGCGCTTCCCGGTCGAGTTTGTTGATAAAGGTAAAGATCGGAATATGCCGCATGGCGGTAACTTTGAACAGTTTGCGGGTCTGCGGTTCGATACCCTTTGCCGCGTCGATGACCATGACCACGCTGTCCGCCGCCATCAGGGTGCGGTAGGTGTCTTCCGAAAAGTCCTGGTGCCCGGGGGTGTCCAGAATGTTGATGCAATAGCCTTCGTACTCAAACTGCATGACCGAGGAGGTAATGGAAATACCGCGCTGTTTTTCCAGATCCATCCAGTCGGAAACGGCGTGCCGCGCGGTCGCCTTGCCTTTGACCGAGCCGGCGGTCTGGATCGCGCCTCCGTACAGAAGCAGTTTTTCGGTCAGTGTGGTTTTACCGGCGTCGGGGTGCGAAATGATCGCAAATGTGCGGCGGCGGTCGATCTCATTTTTTAATGCCACAGTAATTTCTCCTTTTTACAGTACCGTGAAAAAGGGCTGTCACACCGGACAGCCCCTCTTTTTTGATCAGTTGATTTTTCCGTACAGCGGCATATCGCTGTCCTTCTTGGGTTCACGGGTCGGCGCGGCGTTTACGGTGTTGGAGGGACGACGGTCTCTGCCGCCTCTTCCGCCTCTGCCGCCGCGACGTCCGTCACGACCGCCTTCTCTGCGCGGGGGACGAATGTCGCCACCTTCGGGCGCGATCACGACACGGCGGTTCGATCCCTCTCCGAACGAGTTGGAAACGACACCGTCAATGCCCTGTACCGCAGTATGGATAATGCGGCGTTCATATGGATTCATGGGTTCCAGCGAACGGCTGCGGTTCGTGCGCAAAACCTGTTCGGAAATACGGTTTGCCAGCGCGATCAGGGTCTGTTCACGCTTTTCACGGTAGTTGCCGATGTTCAGCGAAACCTTATAATAACCGCCGTTATTGTTGGCGGCAAGACCTGCGAGATACTGCAACGCGTCCAGCGTTTCGCCGCGGTGACCGATCACGGCACTCAGGTCGTCACCGTCCAGCACGATAAACGCGCCGTTTTCTTTTTCGGCGACCTTGGCGGTGATGTTGGTGCAGCCCAGCTGGGTCAGGATCATGGTCAGATAATCGACCGCGCGGCGGGCGGAACTGTCTTCCGCAAGGGAGGAAACGTCGACTGCGTCTTTATAATCTTCGGCAACGGTCGTCGGTTGTTTTGCGGTTTTTTCCGGTTTCTGTGCCGGCTCTTTCACGGTTTTTTCCGTTTTTTCGACCTTTTCGGCATTTGGTTTACGGTCGGCGTTTTTCTTGTTGTTCTGGGGTTTCTTTTTCGGTTTGGGATCGGGCAGTTCCACATACACGCGGACAACGGCGTCAGATCCGCCGAACAGACCCAGTACCTTTTTCTTCGGTTCGGAAACGACTTCAAACTGAATATCGTCATCATCGCGGGCATTCAGTGCCGCGATGGCGTTTTCGCGCGCCTCTTCCAACGTGGCGCCCTTTCCGGTTGCTTCTTTAATCAAGGAAAATCCTCCTTTATTCGTCCGGGGTGACCTCGGCGAATTTTTCTAATTGTTTTGTTTCAAAATCACATCTTGTCGCCAGTTCCTTGGCACGCTCTTTGGACAGCATTTTATACGGTCCGTACCAGAGTTGAATGGCGGACTGGATCGCGCCGCCGACGATCGACGAACAGATCCAGTAAAATCCGACACCGCCGGTCAGCGTAAAGCCGATGAACAGCGAAAACAGCGGCATAAACAGCATCATGCCCATCATAGACGGCGCGTCGGGGTTTACTTTTTTGTTGATCCGCGCGGAAATCAGACCGGTCAGCAGCTGCGCTATAAACGCGCCGATCGGAATGACCCAGATCAGATCGCCGGGTTCGTTGAACATTTTGCTGACGCTGGGGGTCTTGGTCAGATCAATTCCGAACAGGTCAAAGTCGACTTTTTCGATCTTCTTTTCCAATTCGGGCGCTTTGGACGGATCTTTTCCGATCTCCTTGATTAGGTTCAGTTCATAATAACCGGCGGTTTTTACGTTGTAGGTTTCGGCGGCTTTTTCCACCGTGGCTTTCGGGCAGCTCATCAAATAGGTCATGGGCGAAAGGATGATACCGTAAATGCTCATCATCAGCACCAGCCGCAAAATCATCGGCAGGCAGCCGCCCGACATGGAAACGCCCTCTTCCTGGTACAGTTCCTGCTGGGCCTGTGCCATTTTCTGACGGTCGTCACCGTAACGTTTTCTTAATTCATCCAGTTTGGGCTTGATACGGGTTTGCTGCACCGAGGATTTCTGACTTTTGATGCTTAACGGAATCAGAATCACGTTGATCAGCACGGTAAAAAGGAAAACGGCGACGGCAAAATTACCGCCGAACAGTCCGGCGAACAGCCGTAGGACCCAGCCCAAAGGTTTTCCGATCACCGCATTCACAAGATTGACTATAAACATGGGATCACACCATCCATTCAGACGTGAAGCACGTCAATGGGTATTTTTCGTTTTTGTTTTCTTTTCGGGCACGGGATCATAGCCACCCTTACAAAGCGGGTGACACCGCAAGAGGCGCCATACGGCGAGCGCGCTGCCCTTTAACGCGCCGTGGACCCGGATCGCTTCGATCGCATAGGCCGAGCAACTCGGCGTGAAGCGACAGCAGGGGATCTTGCGGGGAGAAATCGCTTTTCTGTAAAAGCGGATCAAGGCAATCAAACATTTACCGATCATTTTCGGAACACCACAAGTTGGCGGCAGTCAACTGCTTTTGAAGCAGGGTTGCCGCGTCGGTACTTTTTGCGCCTAAAATGCGCGAACGGGCAACGATGACAAAATCGTGCCCCGGTACGATATTCGACTGACACATCTGAAAAGCGGCGGTAATGACGCGCTTTGCACGGTTACGCTGAACGGCGCCGCCTAATTTTTTACCTGCCGTGATTCCGAGCCGGACGGTGCCTTTGCGCCCTTTGGCGCAATACAGCACAAATAAGGGCGTGACAAAGGTGTTGCCGCGCCCGTACAGTCGGCGAAAATCACGGTTGGTTTTCAACTTACAGAAACTACGCATATTTCCTATTCAAAAGGAAAAGCCACGAGGCGTGGCTTTAATAGGTCAACTGCTTTCTTCCTTTTGCTCTGCGGCGAGCAAGTACCTTACGACCGTTTGCCGTTGCCATTCTCTTCAAGAAACCGTGCTCTTTCTTGCGATGGATCTTTTTCGGTTGATACGTTCTTTTCATTGCGGGGTACCCTCCTTACGTTGCACAAATTTCGGTATGTATGAACAGGGAAGCTTTTTCCGAGACGGATATTTTCCCTTATACACAGCCTATCAATTAGAGATTATACCCTATAAAGCGGTGTTCTGTCAACAAAAATTTTTGTTTTTCGGGCATAAAATCCGCGGAAAAATATTGTTGCCGACGGTCGGTTGACAGGAAAACACAATATGCGGTATAATGGGGTCAAATTATTACTATATAATGAAATGAACGGTGGATAACTATGTATCAAAATATTTTATTCGATCTGGACGGAACGTTGACCGATCCTGCCGAGGGGATCACCAATTCGGTCGCCTACGCGCTGGAAAAGTTCGGAATTTCCGTGGCGGATCACCTGGAGCTGGTTCCCTTTATCGGGCCGCCGCTGTTCGATTCGTTCCGGAAATACTACGGTTTTTCGGAAAAAGACGGTCTTGCCGCCGTGGCATACTACCGGGAATATTTCCGTGACCGCGGCATTTTTGAAAACCGCGTGTTTGACGGTACAAAAGAACTGCTTGACGGATTGAAAGCCGCCGGCAGAACGGTGGTGCTGGCGACCTCAAAGCCGGAGGAGTTTGCCCTGCGCATTCTGGATCATTTCGCGCTGACGGATTATTTCGATACCGTTGCCGGTGCGACCATGGACGGCAGGATCAGTCAAAAGCCGGACGTGGTGCGGTACGCGCTTGCCAAAGCGGCGATCCCCGGTCCGGAACAGACCGTAATGGTCGGCGACCGCAGGCACGATATTTTCGGCGCGATGGAAAACGGTCTGGATTCGGTCGGCGTGCTGTACGGCTACGGGGACCGCGCGGAACTGACGGCGGCCGGTGCGACGTATCTTGTCGAATCGCCGAAGCGGGTGCTTGAAATCTGCCTGAAAGAATAAAAAACCGCCGGAGGGATTCGGCGCGTGCTGATAAGGAAGTATTCTATTGTCGCTGTTTTTCTTTCTGCTCTGATTTGAGTATTAGGGGCTTGCTTCAAAAAATAAGCCGATTTCAAGCGGCTCTTAACGGAAAATATATTTTTTCCTGCTTGCTATGATATGAGACAAAGATACCCGCTGAAAAAAGAGTTACCTTTTCAGCGGGTTGTTTCTTTTAGTTCGACATATCGGGATCTGTTTGTTAAATAAAATACTTGTCCTCTGCCCATTTCCCGGGATTATTTTCGATATATTCCCAAATTCGCAAATAATCCTTTTCGTCACGAATAACATGGTCATAAAAGGATTTCTGCCAAATGCAAAAACCGACCTGTTTTGTAATTTTTCCCTTAAACTGTTTTATTATCCGCGAAACCGTAGGGGCGAACTGAGTTCGCCCGCTTTGTATTACAAGAATCAAATGAACGTGGTTTGGCATCACAACGTATTTATCGACCCGCACGTTTTCGTAAATACCGTTTAACCGGCCGATATTTTCATCAACAAGCTTTCCGATTTCAGACAGAGCCATTTTCGGGCGAACACAGTTCGCCCCTACGGATATATTGCATAATAGTTTGCTTTTTTCTGCCGTGCAAATCGTTATGAAATAATACCCGTTTTGCGAGTAATCAT
>JAZRWX010000325.1:0-13758 GCA_045599905.1 Acutalibacteraceae bacterium | reverse complement strand
TGCGGCCGGCAAAGATTATTATCTGCTTAACGGTGAATCCGGTAACTGGGTACAAGGTACCACGGCCGCTGTTACGGGCTGTAACTACGGCTATATGGATATTCCCGCCGGATTTGACGGCTGGGTCCGCATCCCCTGCAAAAACTTCCTGAATTACGCTTCCGTTTCCTTAGCCGGTGAAGTGGGAAAAATCAAACTTTATCCGCGTCATTTAGGCGGCGATTACGGCACAATGGATGTCGGTGAATTCGCGGTTGTGGATTCGACCGCAAACGCATACGCGCTCAAGAGTTTGCAGACCAACGGCGAGTTTGTCGGTATAAACGGCAGTGCCGAGGTCGTTACCCCCGGCAGTTTGCCGCAACTTGAAGAAATTACGATGTATATCGACAGCGGTTATATTTCCACCGACGCGTCGATCGACTCGCTGAGTGCTTTTGCTCCCGTTACCGGTGCGCCGGCGCTTGGCGCAAACGACGGTATCATGTTCTACGCGAAAGCGGAAACCGCCGCGGTCTTCTATCTGGCACTTGCCGATAATAACAGAACGCCTGAATCGTTCAACTATTATCTGTTCGACAAAGACGGCGAATGGACCGAAGTGGAATCCGCTTACGGTGAAATCGAACTGACCGACGGCTTTGACGGCTGGGTCAGAATTCCGGCTTCTGCCTTTACCGGCACTAATATTGACCGCATTAAGATCGGTCTGCTGGAAGGCAAAGCCCATGAACTTTCCCTTTCCGACTTCATGGTGATCAATGAGGGAGAGTCATCGCTTGATAAGATCAGTCTGGACGGAAACGCAAAGGTTTCGCTGTTTGTAAAACAGTACGACGTCAACTATGACGATGTTATTGATGTCCGTGACCTGGTTCGTCTGGAAAAGGCGCTAGCCGGCATTGAAATCGCCGCGAATGCGGACGTTGACAAAAACGGTGACGTTGATTCCGATGATGTCGTGGCAATGAAGAAGAAACTGCTGGGCATTGACGTTGTCGTCACGTTTGACGAGGTCGAAAAGTCCTTCGAAACGCTGTCGGGCGATTACACGAATCTGCTGAACGCTAATCCGGACAGAGGTTACAGAGGAGAAATCACTCTGTCGGTCCCGACGCTTGAAGAACTGAACGATCCGGATTACGCGTATCGTACTTACGGGAACGTCAAAAATCATCTCGACTGGACGTTCGGACCGAGTATGGAGGGGATCGGCGGCGAAACGATCACGGTCGTCCGTGTGTACTTCCAGATGAAGAACTACCACACGACTTCTGTGATCCCGGAAGCGGCTGTCAACTGGATGCGCTGGGTGCTGGATGTCATGCGTGAAAAGGGCCTTAAAGTCGAATTCCGTGCCTATTATCAGGAGGGGACGACCGATGAGGTGAACGGCGCTTCCAAGGATGTTCTTTTAAGCCATATTGATACCTATGCCGCCCTTTGGAATGAATATAAGGATATCATCTACGCGGTGGACTTCGGTCTGGTCGGTTCTTACGGCGAAGGTGCCAACATCAAGCCGGTACTGGATCGGTTCGATTGGTTCAATCGCAGTCCCGAAAAGACCGAGATTGCGCAAAAGGTTTGGGATAATCTGCCCGAATCGACCTATCTGATCCTCCGTACCCCGACCTTGAAGGATGCCTTCTTCGGCAACGTGGTCGGTTTGGATGAATCGCGGATCGGTTATTCGCAGGACGCGTTCTTCGGCTGCGATTACGGCAATGTCGATATGGGACAGGGCAAGTTCCGCCCCGGTACTGCCGACTGGACGACCGCCGTCAACGCACGCACGGCGATCGCCGACGGTGAACTGTTCACGACCCGCTGGTTTGAACAGGTCCACGAAAACGGCGTTACCACGGTCGATGCACTTTCCGCGATTCGGGCAATGGCGGAACTCCACCTGACGACGTTCAGCATGGATCACGGCTACGCGGATTGCATGACCCTGTTCCAGGCCCTGCATATCCCGCTTGAAAATACCGTCATGTATTCCTGGAAAGATACCGATGTCACGGCTTCCGTTCTGGCGGAAAACGGTGCGCGGGTCACACCGACCTACTTCACCGATGCCAAAGGAAATACCGTTTCAAGAAACGCCTTTGACTATATCCGCGACTATCTGGGTTATCACCTTTCCGCAACCGGGATGACGGTTGTAAACAGCGGTGAAAACAAAGTCAACGTCACTCTGGGAATCAAGAATTACGGCTTCTCGGCGGCGTTCAACCTCAAAAGTTATCTGGCGATCGTTAACAGTTCGGGTAAGATCGTTTCCAAGGTCAACGTCGGCGAACCGAATAAGTGGTACGCTTCCGATTCCGAATACACGATTTCGGACAGTCTGAATCTGCCGCTTTCCGCCGGTGAATACAAAATTGCTTTCATTCTTGAAAACAGTCTCGGACAGAGAGCCCGTCTGGACAACAATATAAACTATGAAAACGGATGCAATATTCTGCATACCTTTACGATCGACTGATCAATAGGAGAAACTTTTTATGAAAAAAATTACAAGAATACTCGCGCTTGTGATGTCGGCGCTGATGGTGCTTGGCGTCGCGGGATGTAACTCAAAGGAAGATGAATGGGAAGAATATTCCGTTTATGAAGATGTCGATGATATTCCTTCCGCTCAAACCAATACCGGGACCAAGTCCGATAAGGATGCCGGGTCTGAAAAAGCAAGCAGTAAACAAATCGGTTCCAATAAGAAAATCAACAAAAAAACCACCAAAAAGATCACCAAGAAAGTTGTCAAGGCAACCGATAAGGCCGATGAAGGCCTGATCAACGCCAAGAAACTGTCACCGCAGGAAGAACTCTTTGCGAAGGCCTCTTTGAAAGGAACCACCCTGACCTACGTCAAGGGCAGTGAAGACGTTTATCCGCAGGAAGAATACGCCATTAAAATGTTGAAGGAAAAATGGGGCATCAACGTGAAATATCAGGTTTTTGCCAATACCGCCCTTCCGAACATGGTGGCGACCATGGTGGCATCGGGCAATCCGCCCGATGTTGCCCACGTGGCCGATACCAATATGCTGCGCTACGCGTACACCAACCTGGCAACGCCGCTGAATGATTATCTGGCTGTCAACGATCCGGTTTGGGATAACGGCGAATGCTTTGAACCGTTCACTTTCAACGGTAAAATTTACGGTATTTCGTGGTCTTCTCCGCTGAACGACAACTATTTTGTTTGGTATAATAAGACCTATCTTGACGAAGTCGGTGCGGAAGATCCCTACACCCTTTATAAAAAAGGCAAGTGGGACGTTGACGCGTTTAAGCGTGTAGCCAAAAAGTGCGTACAGTTCGAGTCGGACGGCAAAACGGTCAAGACCTACGGCGCCATGTGCTGGAACCCGTCGTTGTTCCTTGCCCTTTACGGCGAACAGGCCATTACCGAAAAACCGGGCAACAAGTGGAAAGTCACCATCGATTCCGAAGCCGGAATGAAGGGCTTGCAGCTCATTCACGATATGTATGCAAATTCCAGTCTGAAACTGGAAGGCGGCTATAAGGAATTCGGTAAACGCGGCACCGCCATGCTGATCGAAAGACCGGTCAACGCGATCGGGAACTATGACTACTACAATACCATGGAAGACGAAATCGGTATGGTTCCGCTGCCGTCCACCTCTTACGGCAGTTACGGTTTCACCAATACCGACGGTACCTTTATTTTGAAGGGCTCGAAGAACCCCATGGCCGCTGTGGCATACCGTTACTATGACCGCCTCTTTGTTTCGCATACTTCCAACAAGGAAAAGGAAAAGGCCGGTTACAGAGTGGATAAATCGATTTCCATTTCCGATGAACATAAGGCCGTTGCCGAAGAATATTTTGCCAAGAAACGCAAAAAGTCCTTAGACAGTAAACTGTATTCTCTGACCAACTGGCAGAGTGGGGAAAACATCTCCAAGAGTTTCTGGAACGGTCTTACCGTTGACGGCAAACAGCCGGCACAGCTGGTCGACAGTGCGAAATCACAGATTATCAAATGTCTGAAAGATACGGTCGGCGCATCCAATGTTGTAAACTAATATATTCCTGCCTGCCCGCATCGGGTTCGGTGCGGGCGGGCAAAGTTAGGCTGAGATGATATGAATAGCAAAAAAATTAAAATCGCTTATATCGGCGGCGGCTCGCGCGGTTGGGCATGGACTCTGATGAAAGATCTGGCGCTGTCCCAATCACTGTCGGGCGAGGTCGTGTTATATGATATCGACTTTGACGCCGCTAAAAATAACGAAATCATCGGGAATCGGATCAAGGACGATTATCCGCAGGCAAGTAAATGGGAATATAAGGCGGAAAAAACGTTGGATAAGGCTCTGGAAGGGACCGACGTGGTGGTGATCTCCATCCTGCCGGGCACTTTCAAGGAAATGGAATCGGATGTTCATACCCCCGAAAAATTCGGCATTTACCAGTCTGTGGGTGACACCATCGGCCCCGGCGGTGTGATCCGTGCCTTGCGTACGATCCCGATGTTTGAAGTCATTGCCAAGGCCGTCGAGCGTGTCTGCCCGAATGCCTGGGTCATAAACTATACAAACCCCATGACCGTTTGTATGCGCACCCTTTATAAGGTGTTCCCGAAGATCAAGGCGTTCGGTTGCTGTCATGAAGTTTTTTCAACGCAGGAACTGCTTTGTGACGTGCTGAAACGCATGAAGGGAATCGAGGGACTGACCCGTAACGATATCAAAGTAAACGTTATGGGTGTCAACCACTTTACGTGGCTGGATAAGGCGGAATACAACGGAACGAATCTGCTGCCGCTGTACCGCGAGTACATCAACAAGATCCGCAACGGCGAACTTTCGGTACATAAAAATTTAGGCGCGCAGGATCTTGTATTTGAATCCAACGAATACGTTAAAATGGATCTGTTCATGCGCTTCGGTTTGATCGCCGCCGCAGGGGACAGACATCTGGCGGAATTCTGCCCGATCAACTGGTACATGAAATCACCTGAGCAGGTCGCCGAATGGGGTTACGGATTGACCCCCGTCAGCTGGCGTTTCAACAACCTGGACGAACGGCTTGAAAAAAGCCGGAAAATTTTGAACCGGGAAGAAAAATTCGACCTGCAACCCTCCGGGGAAGAGGGCGTTCGTCAGATCGAAGCCATTTGCGGCTGCGGGAAACTGATCACCAACGTGAATATGCCCAACGTCGGTCAGATCCCCAATCTGCCGCTGGGTGCTGTGGTCGAAACCAACGCCGTGTTCGATAACGACAGCGTCGTACCGCTGACCGCCGGCGAAATTCCAAATCCGGTGCTCAATCTGGTCGGACCCGTTGTGACCGAGCAGGAAATGATCGTCGAGGCCGGGCTGACCAGAAATTTAGACCTGGCGTTCGAGGCCTTTTTGTCCGACGCGCACATGCCGCTCGATATGAAAGACGCGCGCGCACTTTTCGATGAAATGGTCGCAAACACAAAGAATTATTTAACGGATTATAATATTTGATTGATCGGGTGAATTATGCTGAAAGAGAATATAATGAACGGCAGATTGCCGGATGAGGATTCGGCACCGTTTGTCGGAATGGGATTATCGTTTGACAGGATCAAAGGCAATTTTGATGCTACATTGACCGGTTTGTCCGTCAATGTGGAATCTTTTGCCGATCACTGTGAAATTTCATGGGATAAATGTTCCGACGCGGACGCGTACCGTGTAGACCTTTACCGTATTGAGGACCGCGGTCCCAATATGGGATGTTTAAATTATATTGCCGTTCAGACCGAAACGGTCTGCGGTACGGCTTTTAAGACCTGTAAACTGGAAGCACTGAATTCCTACCGTGCCGTTGTAATGGCCTTGAAAGACCGTAAGATCATCGGCAGATATTCACCCGTATA
The DNA here is from genome assembly GCA_045599905.1 of Acutalibacteraceae bacterium. Taxonomy (GTDB): domain Bacteria; phylum Bacillota; class Clostridia; order Oscillospirales; family Acutalibacteraceae; genus UBA737. The sequence goes on along the minus strand of JAZRWX010000325.1, from coordinate 7,871 downwards.
TTGTATTGTTACCCCCGATCCTGTCGGGAATATGCCGGCGGATTATCGCGAATCGGAGGATGCCGTGGCATCACTCGACGGTAATTCCGCCATCCGTTTCCTGCCTTTGCCTGCTGAAAAAAGCGTGCTGCTGAACGAGAATCCCGACCGCGGTTTCCGTTCGGAGGAGGATTATTTTATCCCCGATCCCGAGGGCTTGAAAGCATGGACGCCCGAAAAAGTTTTCGAGGATGTAAAGAATCGCATCGCGCGGAATACCAACGGCGAAAAGGTCAGGGTTTCACGTATCCACTTTGTTTTGGATCAATACATGAAAACAGAGATCCTGCCGAAGATCTTGCTGGATTATCTGCAATCTGTTTATGACGCCTACCGCAAGTTGGGCGTTAAAATGTATCTGTGCCACTATTACCAGCACGGTATCACCGGCACGGAAAACGTTTCACAGGAGATCGTGTTATCTCACATGAAGCAATTAAAACCGTTATTTGATAAAAACGAGGACGTTCTGTTCGCCATGAATTTCAGTTTTATCGGTTCTTATGGCGAATGGACGGGAATTCGGAACAATATTGACCGCCAGGTTATTGTCAACGCGTTTATGGACGCGGCCCCCGAAAAGATCCGGCTGATCATTCGTCAGCCGTTGTTTAAGACGACGTTCATCAATAAAGATTTCTGGCGCTACGGGCGTATCGGTTTTCCCGACGATGCCTGCCTCGGACTGATGTTTGCCAACGTGGATCTGGGGCAGGGCTACTGGCAGCCCGGTACCTGCTGGTGGGAAGTCGGCGTCAAAGAATCCTCCTATACCATTAACGATTCCGAACTGTTTACCACACGCTGGATGCTGCTTTCGGGCAGTTGGCCGTCGGGGTATTCCTGTATGCAGTCCCTTTCACAAAAACATACTTCCACATTAAGTATTCAGCACGCCTATGGCGATGCACAGATGTACGGCGTCCGACCGGGACAAACCTGCCTGCACGCCTGGAAAAATCAGGCGGTCACACCGGCACTGCTGGACGAATACGGGCTGGCTTATACGGACGGCTGGTTTACGGATACCGAAGGTAACCGTGTCGAACGGAACGCGTTCGAGTATTTGAGAGATTATCTCGGGTACAGAATTTCATTGCAATCGGCGGATGTTGTGTTTGGCAGTGAAATCGAAATCAATATCAAACTGAAAAATTACGGATATACTGCGGCGTTTAACCTGCTCAGCGAAGTGCAATTACTGGACCGTGACGGCAACGTGGTTTGCACGCGCGCGGCGGGCGATCCCGAGAAGTGGTACGGAACGAATCCGGCAGACTATGCCGACCGTGACGTGCTGGAACATACCGTTTCGGTAAAATTGCCCGTTCCCGAAAAGCCGGGCAATTATCGGGTCGCCTGGGTAATGAAAAACGCCATGAATCAGTATGCGCGTTTAGATAACCGTGTCAATTTTGAAAACGGTAAAAATATTCTTTTCCAAATGGATATCTGATGAGTTGAGGCGAAGAACATGAAAGAAAAAATCAAATTGGGCGTTATCGGTCTGAATCGCGGCGGTGACCTGATCGAATGGGATTTTCTGCGGATGGACGACGTTGAAATTGTCGGTATTTGCGACCTGGAACCGGAACGCTTGAAGAAAATTTCCGATATTATTACGAACAGCGGCAGACCGCTTCCTGTGGTAACGCAGAATTATAAAGAAGTTCTGGGCATCTCCAAACTGGACGCGGTTTTGGTTTCCACTACGTGGGATATGCATTTTCCAATCGCCATTGAAGCCATGAAAATGGGCATTTACGTCGGTGTCGAAGTCGGCGGCGCTTATTCCATGGCCGAATGTGAAGAACTGGTCCGTGTTGCCGAAGAAACCGGTCATCGGTTCATGTTCCTTGAAAACTGCTGTTACAGCCGTCGTGAAATGATGGCACTGAATATGGCTTCCAAGGGAATGTTCGGCGAGTTGGTGCATTTAGAAGGCGCCTATTCCCACTGCCTGCGTAAAATGATTGCTGACGATAATTATCGCATTAACGATTATTTGTACCGCAACTGCGAAAACTATCCTACCCACGAAATCGGTCCGATTGCAAAGCTGTTGCATATCAACAAAGGAAACCGTTTCGTTTCACTGGTTTCGATGTCCTCCAAGGCAGTCGGTATCAATGCCTATGCACAAAAGAGTAAGGGTGATGAACATCCCTATTCACGTACTAAATTCGCACAGGGTGACGTAGTCACCACCATTTTGAAATGTGCCAACGGGGAAACGGTCACCATCACGCTGGATACGACTCTGCCGTGCCCGTACAGCCGCCGTTTCAATGTATACGGAACCGAGGGCAGATACAACGAAGAAAACGATTCAGTGTATATTGACGGTGTGCACGATGCATGGGAATGGATGAAGTGGAAAGCCAAGTGGGGCAACGCCGCGGAATATCAGGAAGAATACGATCATCCCGTCTGGCAGGAACACCGCAAACATCCCGAACTGTTGGAATTCGGTCACGGCGGAACCGATTTTGTTTCCTGCCGCGCGTTTGTCGAAACCGTAAAACGTGACTGCAAAGCACCGATCGACGTTTACGATGCCGCCGTTATGATGTGCATCAGCGTGTTGAGTGAACAGTCCATCGCGCTGGGCGGTCAGCCGGTCGCGTTCCCCGATTTTACACGGGGCGAATGGCTGAACAGAAGACCGGAAAAATCCGATTTTATTTATTCTTTGGATTATTGATTTTTAATAGGAAAACCGGTAAGATCCGAAACGGTTCGGAAAAGGGGATCTGTCAATGAAAAAAGTTTTTTCTTATTCAAAAGAGGCGTTTGACAACCCGTATATGGGGTTCAATACGTTTCAGCATTTCAAGGGTGAAAAACTCTATTCGGACATTATTGTTGACCCGAAAAACAATATGACCGAAACCGAACATATCGAATGTTATCCCATTCCCGGTTATGTGGAACAGCGGGGCAGAGAGCAGGGGTATCATCCCGACGGCAATGTGGCGTATATCCGCATTTTGTGGAAAGATTTCGAGCCGCAGCCCATGGAATATCATTTCGATTTTGTCGAGCAGATCCTCAACGATGCCAAAGCCCACGGACAAACCGTCATGTTCCGGCTGATGGCGCACAGTACCCGTAAAGAAGACGACGTACCCGAATGGTTGAAAAAAATCGTCGACTGCCCGGAACGGCCGGACGGAATGCGGGTGAAAGATTCTCCGACCGATCCGGAATTTTTACGGCTGTTCGCAAGAGCTATACGCGCTTTGGGCGAACGGTTCGATAAAAATAAGACGTTGGATATCGTTGACCTTTCCCTGCCGGGATCGTGGGGCGAAGGACATAACGTTGAACTGTATTCGATGGACGACTTAAAGGAACTTATGGATGCCTATATTGAAGCGTTTCCGAATACCATGTTTATTTCGCAGGTCATCGTTCCGGAATTGGTATCTTATATCAACACCAAACACAAGGTCGGCTGGCGTGCCGACGGCATCGGAACGCAAATGCATACCTATCAGTACTATCCCGAAAAACTGGCGCAGATCCCCGAACAGGATATTCTTTGGAAAACGGCGCCCGTCGCGTTTGAAAGTTACTGGTGGCTGGGCGAATGGCATCGCCGTGAATGGGACGTTGAAACCATTTTCCAAAAACTGCTGGACTGGCACGCGACCTATTTTAACGCCAAATCGCTTCCGATCCCGGAAGCCATGCGGGATAAGGTCGACCGTTTAATTTCAAAAATGGGGTATCATTACGGCATTGCCGTACTTGAACTGCCCGAAGAAGTATCCTGCGGTGATCGTGTTTCCGTTCATTATACCGTGAAAAACTACGGCGTGGCACCGATTTATCACAACGTGGCCACCTGCTGGAAACTGACCGATGAAAAAGGTCACTCTTATGAATTCCAAACCGAAAACGACACCCGGCAGTGGATGCCGGGGGAAACCCGTTTGACGGATGAATTGCCCCTGCCGCAGGAACTGAAACCGGGTAAATACGTTTTGAGTTTCGGCATGGGGGACGAAACCACGCCGGTTATTTATCTGTGCAATGATTTGGAACGAAACGGTAAGTATTACAAGGCTGCCGAACTGATTATAAAGTGATTTTACAGGTGATACGAATGAAAGAATTATTTTTGCGTTATCCCGGATTCAAGACCAAAGTCTTCACCATGAGTTTTGACGACGGTACCTTATTTGACCGTGAAATGGTGCGTATTCTGGATCAGTACGGCATTAAATGCACATTTAATCTGAATTCCGCGCTGCTTGGAACCGACAATCATGTTTCCTTGCAGGAACTGAACGATCTGTATGCCAATCACGAGATCGCCGTGCATACCTGCACGCATCCGCATCTTGAAAATCTGGACAATGCCGGTATTCTGCAAGAAGTTTTGAAAGACCGCGAAGCATTGGAGCGGCTTTTTCATAAAATCGTCAGAGGCATGGCCTATCCTTTCGGGCTGACCGACGACCGCGTGGCGGAATGTGTCAGAAACTGCGGCATTGATTATGCCCGGACGGTGAATGATACCTATAATTTCACTCTGCCGAAAGATTTTTTGAAGTGGAACCCGACCTGCCATCAGATAGACGGCCACCTTGATGAGATCATCGAACGGTTCCTTGTGCCGGACGATACCGAGCATCCGTGGCGCATTACCGCGAAGGTATTTTATCTCTGGGGTCATTCTTACGAATTTGAAGATTGTTTTGACCGCTTGGAAAACATCTGCAAAAAACTGGCCGGAAATGATGCTGTCTGGTATGCGACAAACGGTGAAATTTTCAACTATGTCAAGAGTTACAACCGACTGGAATTCTCGGCGGACGGTTCTTTTGTTTATAATCCGACCGATACGGATATCTACGTTTCGTATCAAAACAAAAACCTGCTGATCCCCGCCGCGAAAATGTGCGTGCTGGATGATTAAGATGTTTCGGAGGGAACGGGCGTGAAACCGGAAAATGCTCATTTTTAGTCGCTGGAATACCGGCTGGACCATCCCTGCCGGAATCTTTCGGATGTGCTGGATTTTGCACGGTGTCTGGAAAATCTGGCATTCCCGGTCATCCGTTCATGGTATGCGGCGGACGGCAGTGAAGACAGCGCTTAACCGTCGGTCGAAGAAATGCTGTCCATGCCGCGGTATGATCTGACGGAATATGATGCGGCCAATCCGAAAACGGGTTGGTTTATGGCGGAAATGCCCGTTCCGTATATCGCGAAATATTATTACGCCGCGGAATGGGGCGAATTTCGTTTTACTTATTATACCGGGTATGATCTGGATATTTATTGTGATGATCGCCTGATCGAACCGTACAGTTATATGGGCGGTCATTTTGCGATGGGTGCCCCTGCGGAAACGGGGCATTATGTGTATATTCGGATTGACCACCCGAATACCGTTCCCGTTTCGGACGTTGTGGCACGCTGTTATTTGTCCGGTCTGACGGAACTTAACGAACTTATCAAAGACTTTGCGTGCTCTTTGCGGGCAGGGTGCCATTTGCTGTCGAAAGAAAATACAAGAAATAATCTTTATCTGCAAGGCAAGGTGGATATCGACCGTTCAAAAATCACGGCGGACGAGTAGCGCGCCGTTTCGTCCTGCCTTATGGACGCCGCAAACGAATGCCTGCGGAAAATGGAAACGGAAATTTGACCGAAACGCTGAAAACCGTTCTTAAAAAACTTCAACCGGCGGCGGATTACGCGCATCGCTTTACGGTGTATTTGATCGGTCATTCGCATATCAATCTGGCGCGGAAGTGGCGTCGGGTCTGTATGACGATTTGGGACCTGCCTGGAAAAAGCATCTGTTTGCCCAATTTCACGACGTACTTGCCGGCACGAGCGTCGCGCAGGTATATGCCGATTTATACGACGATTATACGTACGCTTTTGACCGGATCGACAGATCGGTTTCGGCCTGCTCGGAAAAACTGCTCGGCAAAGGCGAAAACAGTTACGTGTTCAATCCGCTTTGCCGTACGGTTTGCGCGCCGGTCATTCTGAATGAAGCGCCGTGTAAGGAAAGCGGCTATCTGACCGACAGCAAAAAACGGCTGATACCGTTTCAGAAAACTTATGACGGCAACACGGTTTTTGTCGCCGAAGACCTGCCGGCATTGGCGGTGGAAAAGTACACCTGCGCCGAAGGCACGCGCCGCCGTTCCCGTTTACGGTCACGCCGGATTCTGTCGATAACGGCGTGATCTGGTTGCATTTCGACCGTAAATCTGGTACAATATGTTCGCTGCTGTTTAACGGTATGGAATTCTGCAAGGGGCATATCGGCAATCTCAAAGTGCTGGAAGATATCAAAAGCCGTGATTACGATACCCGGAATTTCGGCTTTACCGGCAAAGAGTGGGACGTGCGGTGTGACGGATTCGACCTGATCGAAAGCGGGCCTATCCGTGTTGTTTTCCGCGCGCGCTGTTCTTTCGGGGTTTGGCAGGACAAGAAGCCGTATTACGGCACTTATCTTTGGCATACTCCCGGTGTGGAATATCCGACCGCCTTTTTCACGCAGGATTTCATCATTTACGCGAACGATCCCATGATTCGCTGTGTGCTTTCGGCGGATCGCGGGAAACACCGGATCGAATATGCGTTTTTACCGCATCGGGCGGCAGACGGTCTGCCGGATTTGGCTGAAACTTATGAGCGCGGTATCATGGTGCTGAAAGGAAACGGGCAAAACGGCGTCCGACCGGGCGAAAGTCTGACGGGTCTTCCGGACTGCTCCGCGAAAATCACCTCCATACGGTTATTGCGGGATCATACGATCGGGATTCGTGCCGTGGATGCCGATAAAAGTATAAAAAATATTATCAAGGATTAGGGGTTAATATTATGATATCGGATTCGTTTTTACTGAAAAATCACACCTCAAACCGGCTGTTTAAGGAATATGCCGCGGGAATGCCGATCATCGACTATCACTGTCATATCAATCCGCAGGAAATATACGAGGACAGAAAGTTCGAGAACATCACGCAGATCTGGCTGGGCGGCGATCATTATAAGTGGCGCCTGATCCGTTCCAACGGCGTGCCGGAAAACGAGATCACCGGGGATGCGGATGATTATACCAAGTTTTTGCGCTTTGCCGAAGTAATGCCGAAACTGATCGGGAATCCGATGTATCACTGGTGCCATCTGGAACTGAAACGCTATTTCGGTTTTGACGGTGTTCTGAACGCCGAAACCGCCAAAGAAGTTTATGATCTGTGTAATGCAAAACTGCGTGAAGACGGTATGTCCGTCCGCAGTATCATCCGAAACTCCAACGTGAAGATGATCGGCACGACCGATGATCCGACCGATTCGCTGGAATGGCATCGGAAACTGAAAGAAGATGATTCTTTTGACGTTTTGGTGGCACCGTCTTTTCGACCGGATAAAGCCATCAATATCGATAAGGACGGATTTTCCGGATATATCGAAAAACTGGCCGACGCCGCGGAAATGAAAATCACTTCCGTTCAGGACGTCAAAACCGCGTTGGCAAAACGGCTGGATCTTTTCTGTGCGCTCGGCTGCCGGGCAAGTGATCACGGTTTGGATTATATCCCGTTTGAACCGGCAAGTGAGGCGGAAACGGAAGAAAGTTTCAAAATCGTGCTTTCCGGCGGAAAGATCACAAAACAGCAGGCGGATGGCTATAAAACCGCGATCCTGCTGTTTTTGGGCAAGGAATACGCCAAGCGGGAGATCGTCATGCAGCTGCATTACGGTGTCCAGCGCAATACCAATGTGAAAATGTTTGAAACTCTGGGACCCGATACGGGATTTGACTGCATTTCGACCTGTAACTGCGGCGAACA
>JAZRWX010000324.1:0-6895 GCA_045599905.1 Acutalibacteraceae bacterium | reverse complement strand
CTCGGTCGCTGATGTGATTTACATGTTGAGTTTTACAGTCGTTTTCTTGTTCCTGTGCGTTCGTTCACTGGAAAAGAAACGCTGGGCTTAAAAGGAGGATGTGCTTTATGAGTTTGTTGAATAAAACTGCTGAAACTTCTTCCGCAAAGCCGAAGAAACTGAAAAATCAACTGCTGTGGAAACGTGGTGGATTCGCGGTCGCGATCACGGTATTGCTGATCGCCGCGGTCATTGTAATCAATGCGTTTGCCATGCCGGTATTGTCCGGTCGTTTCCACATGAATTATGACTTTTCCAAAGAAAAGACCGCAACTTTAAGCAAAGACAACCTGAAATTCATCAAGGACGTCAAGGACGAAGTTACGGTGACGGTCTGCGCACCGGAAGATCAGTACGTCAGTTCTCTGCAAAACGTCGCTTACAGCAGAACGGGCGGCGTTTCCCAGGTGGATGACACCAGTTATTTCGAGCAGACACTTACCCTGATCAAAAAATATCAGGAATACAACAAGAAAATCAAGGTTGAGTTTGCCGAATCTGAAGATATTTTGGGTCTGTATCAGCAGTACGGCAACAACGGTTTGCAGAATTACGGTGATATCATCGTCCGTTCCGATAAGTCCAAAGACCGTATCAAAGTGTTGAATTTCGCTGATATTTTCACCGACAATTCGGAAGACCTGATGTACGCCATGTACAGCGGTCAGTCTACGGGCGACACGCAATACACCATCAGTGAGAATAAGATCGAAACGGCGCTTTCTGGCGCGATCTATTACGTGCTGGGCGGTGAAGCGCAGGAAGTCGCGCTTTATACCCGCGGTGACGATACGGCCAAACAGCTTGCCAATTACCTTTCCGCGGCGCTGAAAGAAAACAACTATGAAGTGCAGGTCATCGACGACGTGCCGGTCACCTCTATTTCCGATAAGGTCTCGCTGGCGGTATTGCTGCCGGGACAAAGCGACTTGATTGCCAGCGAACTGGACACCTTTACCAAGTATCTGGACAACGGCAAAAAACTCGGAAAAAATCTGGTCTATTTCGGTACTTCCGTGTTTGATTATAAAACGTTCCCGAATCTGACCAAACTGCTGAACGCCTGGGGGATCACGCCCGAAAACGGCATGATTCTGGATACGACGGGCAATTTCTACTCGACGGAATACAATCTGCTGGTTTCCTCCAACGATTATACAAAACTGACCGAAAACTACCTTTCGACTTATAACGAGGGATTCACCGTCAAGGAAAACGAGGATGAAAAACTGACCGTTGCCGAACGGGTAGACAGTGCCGATAAAATGTCCTTGCAGCTGAACGGTAAGAAAAAACCGGAAGAAGGCAAGACCAAGGCCTATCCGATCGTTGTGCGTATGCAGAAGACCGCGACGGCGGACGATGAAAACGCGACCGAGACCAAGAGTACGTTCACGGTATTTTCCAGTATGGATTTCGCTTATCCGGATATGTATACCAGCAGTGGTTTCCAGTGTAACAACCGTGATCTTTTGATGAATTATTTCAGTGCCGCAATGGGCAGCGAGGAATCCAAGGGCATTGATTTCGGCTTTAAGCAGGTCACGGCGGAACGCTTTGTTCCCGAAGAATCGCAGATCAATCTGGTCAGCACCGTATTCGTATGGCTGATTCCGTTGGCAACATTGGCGGCGGGTATTATCGTATATGTCAGGAGAAAACAATCAAAATGAGTGAATTTTCCGAGCAAGATAAAACTTTTGAAAACGAGCCGAAGCGGATCGACGTTCCGGAACATGACGATTTTGATGACGCCTTTTCCTCGGTGCTGGGCGATCCGACACAGTTGGAACACGTCAGAACGTCAAATGGCGGGAAGAAGCGTCTGCTGACGGTGCTGATCTCCTGCATGGTCGTGGTGGCTTTGGTGGGCGGTATTTTCTGGATCAAGGTCGCGGTAAAACCCCTGAAAAAGGAAACCGCGACTTTTGCCGACCCGACGGCGATCATGACCCGTTCGGCGGATGATTTCACCGAGATCAAAGTTCAGAATGAAAACGGCGATTTCCGTTTTGTTTCCAAAAAGGAAAAGGTCGAATCGATCGACGAGTCAAGCGATGCTTCCTCTGCGGAGGCAACCGAAAAAACGGTGTGGTCAATGCCCGGCAAATACGCCAAGACCATCGACGCCGATAAACTTTCCGAAATCGCGAGTGCCGTTTCCGGCATCACGGCGACGGGTACAGTGGAGCCGGGCAAAAAGTACGGTCTTGATAAACCGCGCTGTACCGTCACGGTCAAAGATCCGGTCAACGGTGATTTCACGCTGAAAATCGGCGTTCAGGCCTTTGAAGACTGCTACGTGGAATATTCCGCCGATGGTAAGATCTACAAGGCGCAGGCGGAAGATATTGAACCGCTGCTGTTTTCGCAGGAAAACATTACGAAAGCCGAGAGTATTGCCGGTCTGTCCGAACTGGCGGATCTTTCCAAATCGGTCAATAAGAAGAACAACACGTTCATTGATCTGAAAATGACGGTAAGCGGCAAAAACTTCCCCAAACCGCTGGTGATCGTTATGGATCCGAAACAGGATGAAGAACAGCCGTATTTGGCGGAAAGCCCGATCAAAACGGCGGTGGATACCGACAAGGCAAACGACCTTTCGGAAAAATTGCTGACTTCCATGGCTGTGGATGAGGTCTATGCGCTGAACGCGGATGCCGCCAAGTTCAAAGAATGCGGTCTGGATCAGCCGGACGTTGTTTTGAAGATCAGTATCGGCGCGGCGGAACATACGCTGAAAATTGCCGCTTTGGACGAAGATACGACGCTGGTCGTATCGGATGACAGCCGCACGATTTATCAGTCGACCGCGGCGGCCGATTATCTGCAATATACGGCAGAAGATTTTTACGCGGATTAAAACAAAAAATCCCGGTTATATGATATGCACCCCAAAAGTCACAAACTTTCGGCGGTGCATATTTTTTTGCCCTGACAACAAGAAAAAAGAATGAGTCCGGTTGGATGCCGAACTCACTCATTGCAATTTCATATTTGTTTTTGTCTGAACTTTTGGGTTTGCTTCACGTTGAACGGGATTCTTGCGAATATTAAAATCTTTTCAGGAAATAGAACGGGATCCAATACCAACGCATTTTGCGGCGAACGTAAATCAAACGGGAACGTTCGGCTTCGTCAAAGGCATTCGCGAAATCTTTGCGCCATTGTTTGAGCTGGTGCGGATACCAGAAACACCATACGAAAAAGTGAACGGCGAACAGCGCGATTACCAGTACGATCAGCACCAGAATAAAATAAATCAGGGTCGCTTTCCAGTTTTTCAGGTGAACGCCCAGCACCATCAGATTAGTGAAATTTGCAGTAATCATAATCAGTACCTTCCTTTAATTGAGTTCGAGAATTTCCGCTTCGGTCATTTGGTTGATCATGTTCTCAACGTCCTGCGCGGCGATTTCACGACTGATTTCATATTTGTTGACCAGCATATCAACGATGCTTTCTTTGTCCAATCCTTTGGCAAGTCCGTCCCAAATGTCCGAACCGCTTTGATTTAACTCGATCATACCGTGGAAATGAATACTTAATTCACCGGTGGCGACAACAACGCTTTTCTCGCCGATGGTGTGCTTGACGAATCCCTCTTTAATTTTCATGGCGTTCATTCCTTATGTTTAATGTTTCACCGGTCATCGCCTCAAACGAGGTCTTGACCGCCTGTGCAGAAATATCACATTTGCAGACAAAAAAATCACATTGCCGGCAAAAATGTTCAAAAAGCGATAACGTCTGCTTTGCCGCGCTGTCCGCTTTCGGTATGTAGATCTGCTGCAATAGTCGTATCAGCGCTTCCTGCGGACGGATTCTGGTACAGGAATTGGTCGGTGACTGCTCGATCAGACAGACGCTTTTAAGCGGCATATTCAGATTTTTGTACCAACCTTCTTTACCGGCCCACGGCGTGGCATATACAAATACGCCGTTTTCGGTCACCCTTAAAATGGGTTTGTCGCCATTGATAATGCCGACGCGTTCACCGATGACTTTACGCCAAAGGGAAATATGGGTCGTTTTACCCGTTCCGCTGGGCGCGGTAAATAAATAGCCATTATCGTTGTAGGAGATTGCGGCACCGTGAAACACGAACCGGTCGTATTCCGGCAGTCGGTCGGCAATCTTCCGGTATAAGCAGATAATCTCCGCATATTCTACCGTGGCGCCTTCCGGCGAAACTTTCATTTCCCGTTCGATTTCTTCGGGGGTGACTTCCACCGAAAAATCGGGAACGGCGTTTTCGACCAGATAATCTTTGCAAAAGTCCCGGGCGGACGGATAAGTACTGTGCATTTCAATGGTCAGTTCTGCCAGTCGTATGGTGAAAACCGTCACACAGACACTTCCTTTAATCTTCTAATAAAAAGCGCTTGAAAATCAGCAGATCAGCGGCATTCAGAACTCTGTCCGAATTACAGTCGGCTGTGCCGGATACCGAAACGGATGAATCGGCAAAATGACGTTTCTGACGGACAAGATCGCGAACGTCAAACGTGGTGTCGCCGTTCATATCCCATATTACCGTCGCGCCGTTTTCAAAATAATAGTTTGCGCCGCTTTTGGCGGAGTTTCCTTTGAAACTGACTCCTTCGATGATGACCGTCGCGCCGTTTTCCACATAAAGCGCGCCGCCTTTACTGCCGGCGCCGGTCAACTTGGAATTCTGTAAAATAACCGTGCTGCCCGAGTAGGGGTCGACGGCGATACGCAGTGTGCCGCCGGCTTCAACACGGACAAGACCGCCTTTTTGCTGTACGTCGTTCGTATTTCCGGTCAGCGTCATAGAAGACAATGTCAGTTTTCCGCCGTTTGCCACTGTTAAAAACGGGGCGGACGTACCGGTATAGGTCATTGCGGAATGGAAAGACGCATGATCCTGCATCAGCCGGTTATATTCACTGGTAATAACAACATTTTTGGTGATCGTAAGCGGCAGATCGGTCGAAAAGTTTTTATCACGGATTTCTCCGATCACATCACCGTTATTGGAATAATTGTAAGCATCTTTCAGTGTTTGGAAAGAATGGGAGGTACCGGTTCGCGTTCCGGTCTCGGAAATACTGACTTCCCAGATACGAAAATACGGGTTCACAACTGCCGCACTGACAGGAACGGAACAGAGCGAAGACACCAGACAAAGGGTACAAAGCAAAGCGATGAATTTACGCATGAAAATAACCCTTTCATTGATAAATTTAATCAAATTAATTATACAGTAGCAATATGATTTTGTCAAGAAGAATACACGGCAGATCCGATTTGCGAAATACACTGCAGATCCGATTTGCGAAAAATAATAATTCTTCGACAAAATTCGATTGACAAATACTCCGTAATCCGATATGCTGATAAAGCAGAAAGAAAGGCGGCGAAAATAATGAACAGTTGTTGTTTCACGGGTTATCGTCCCGGAAAATTTCCTTTTCCGCTGCGGGAAGGAAATCGGGATTATGAATCGTTGAAAACTGATATAACGGCGGCATTGCTGGATCTGGAAGCCGACGGCATCACCACGTTTTATTCGGGTGCCGCTATGGGATTTGATCTGATCGCCGCGGAGCAGGCACTGGAACTGCGGGATAACTACAAATCGACCGAACTGCGCGTGATCTGCGCCATTCCGTTCGCGGAACAGGCGGTGAAATATCCGCGTGAATGGCGGGAACGGTATAAAAACGTGCTGGCACGTTCCGACGGGGTCGTTTTGGTGTCCGACGTGTATTTTACCGGCTGTTATCAACAGCGCAACCGCTGGATGGTTGACCATGCGGATACCGTTCTGACGTGGTTTGACGGTCAGTCGGGCGGTACGCGAAATACTTTGAATTACGCCGAAAAGCAACATAAGAAAATCATCAACCTCAACCGGGCGCAAAAAGAAAATAATATGTACAGTCTGTTTGATGTTTAATGCCGCCGGATCCCGTGAAGACCGGCGGCTTTCCTTTTGAAAAACGGATAATTTCCGGTCAAATATTCTTGATTCCGAAATGAAAATATGTTAAAATATTCATAATGAAAGATGGGAGGCGAATGAGGTTGAACGAGCTTGAAATCCGGCGGTGTTTTGCCGAAAAACTGGCGTATTATCGTAAAGCCATGAACTGGTCGCAGACCGAACTGGCTGAAAAAATCAATTATTCGGATAAGTCCGTTTCCAAATGGGAGCGGGGAGAGGGCCTGCCCGATCTGGTCGTTACCTGCCAACTGGCGGAATTGTTCGGTGTCGGTGTCGGGGATCTTCTGAACGAGGAACCGCCGCGGAAGCCGAAACCCAAACGCAACCGGATACTGACCACTCTGATCGCGGTCGGACTGCCGTTTTTAGCCGCGGCGATTCTGTCTTTTGCCTGCCAGTTTGTTTGGGAAAAGGCGTGGTTCTTTTATATAGCGGCACTGCCGGTTTCTTCGATCGTCGCCATCGTTTTTACCTGCCTGTGGTGGAATCGCTGGTGGCAGTTTCTGTCGGTGTCTGCTTTGATCTGGACGGTGCCGACCGCTTTTGTTGTTCTGCTTCATACCATTTCCGGCGTTCCGCTGATCTATACCGTTTCGGCGGCGATGCAGGTGTTGACGGTGCTGTGGTATCTGCGCAAACCCACCTGAAAATTACATATTGATATGAAAAGAGGATACATTAAAACTGTATCCTCTTTAATTTTTCGGAAGGCGGTGTGCGTGTGAAAATCCGGATCGGATGGATCGACCTGTTGTGGTACGTACTGGGATGCGGCATTTACGCGGCATCGGTGCGTATGTTTATTACGCCGCACCGGATCACACCGGGCGGTTTTACCGGCTTTGCCGCGTTGATCCATCAGTGGATCGGTTTGCAAAC
>JAZRWX010000323.1:0-6118 GCA_045599905.1 Acutalibacteraceae bacterium | reverse complement strand
ATTACCAAAGGGCGCCATACGTTCAGTCGAGAGTTTGAGATTCCGCAGCCCATCATCGTCGGTAAAGACAAGCAGAAAATCGAATGTAAAGAGTTTTTGTTTGGTCTGCAAACCATGGGTGACGGCGTCGGTGAAGGTTCGGTATATTACTGGAATTTCAAGCTGATCGATCTTCAAACCGGTAAAGACGTCCTGACCAAAGGTATTTTCGAGGCCCCCGCGAATACGGCGTGGTCACGCTATACCAGCGGTATGGGCGGTGCTTTGGGCGGAATGAACGGCCGCTGGGGCGTTCAGGAAGATTCTGCCGACGGTAAGGGTGCTTACTGCTTTGTGCCGTACGATACCAAGAAGGCGTCAAGCGATATCGGCAAGAACGAGGACACGAAAAAACAGGTCGAAGACGAAGTGTTCGACGATGATGATGAGGATATCAATCTCGATCAGGAAACGGCCTTTGATGATGAAGATGTTCCGTCTGATGATAACGGCTCCGTGATTATTGACGAGGGCGATATTGAAGATCCTGACAACGGTTATGTTCAAGATATCACCGATGAAGATCAAAATAATGAGTATATTGAACCTTCCGGTGAACAGAGCGGTGTTGATGTCATTAATACCACTCTGTACCGCACCCGCAGAAGAACTTTGGCTTATGAAAATGAAATGGATCTGTTCTGGTTTATTTTCGCCATTGTTGAAGCGGTACTGCTGGTGGGCTGTATCGTAACGGGAACGATCCTGTTTTATAAGCATAGAAAAAATAAAATGAATTCATAAATGTTGTTTTGATTTGTTTTTCCTTTCAAAAACATACTGCCGACCCTATACAAAAGGGTCGGCAGTATGTGGATTTTCTTACTGATTAAAAAGTGTACTGAATCCCAAGCGATACAGTGCAGTTTTTAATCTTTATAGATTTTATGTTGAAAATTTCAGAAGAACGGACGGTTTTTTCCATACTTTTGAATTGACTCGCAAACAGCATACCGATTGTGCTGTTTGCTGTGATTTTAATTTTCCGGAAAGAGGTTGAATATATGAAGAAGGCGATATGCGCTATATGCGCGGTTCTTTGTATGTGCTCGGCTTTCAGCGGAATTTCCGTTAGTGCCGAACCAAGCGAACCGCCGACCTATTCGGTCGCGGTCGGGCAGAGGTTGGCGGATCAGCCGATAACCGTTTCACTTAAAGTGCCGGTTTCATACGAGTATACTTTATCCTTTACATACCACAGTAACGGTAACAGCATTTCGTCCAATACCTGTACGATCGCGCTGAATGACGAAACGGCCGAGGAAATCGAATTGCCGCGTTTCTGGACTACCGAAGAAAACTACCGTGTTGACGGTCAGGGAAATCAGTTTGCCGCGGAACAGATCCTTTGTCAAAAGAATTTCACTTATACGTTGATGAGTAAGGGAAATTACTCTTTGACCGAAGAACGTTTCGCCTTGCACGCCGGTGAGAATAATATCGTGCTTACGCCGGTCGATTGTGATCTTGAATTAATCGGTATTACGGCAACTTTGTACCGCCCGCTGGCAAGTTATCTGAATACGTCGGATTTCAGTTATGATGCCGCGTATAAGGGACCCCAAATTACCGTTCAGGGTGAACGGGCATTTTTGAAAAGTGATTACCGGTTGATGGCGGCTTCCGACAGCAGCGGTATTTCCGTCACACCGTCCGATCCGGTAAAAGCAAAGATCAACTACATCGGCGGTTCCACGTGGAAAAAAACCGGCGATACGCTTTATTGGCACATCAAAGCGCCGCAATCCGGTTATTACGGTCTCTCTTTTTCCTACCGTCAGAATTATGTGGTCAACGGTGATACCTACCGGTTGTTGCAGGTAAACGGTAAAACTCCTTTCGGTGAGGCAACTTATGTTGCGTTCCCGTATACGACGTCCTGGAAAGAAACGACCTTTGCCAACAAACTCGGCGAACCGTATGCGATCTGGCTGGACGAGGGAATCAATACCATATCTTTGAGCGCCACGACCGGAAAATACGGAAAAATCTGCAAAGAATTGGACGAAGTGGTCGGCAATCTTGGCACACTTTATATGGATATCACCATGGTAACAGGGGACAAAGTCGATATCTATCGTGACTATCAGTTATTTAATCAGATTCCGAATTTCAACGAGCGTTTGGAAAAATATTACAAACAGTTGAACGTCATTGATCATCAGCTTCTTTCAATTTCCGGCGGAAGTGCCAACAGCTATTCTTCTTCGGTGAAGAATATGATGGAAGTTCTGAAACTGATGTATCAGAACAAGTATACGGCGCATCGTTATAAGAATTCATATTATACGGATTATTCCGCGCTGGCAGCGTGTCTTAACGATATGCAGGATATGCCGCTGGATATTGATTCTATCAGCATCGGGCAGGCACGCATTCTGCCCGGGAAAGACGCCGGGCAGAAGACCGCTGATTTCTTTAACGGTCTGTTTTACAGTTGCCGTCGTTTTATGGCGTCATATACGGAAGATTATAACAATATTTCCGGTACTGACAAAAATGACAGTATTACGGTTTGGGTGAACTGGGGCCGTGATCAGGCGCAGGTGCTGAATCGCCTGATCCAATCGACCTTCACAAACGAAACCGGCATCGGCGTCAGTGTTAAGATTTCAAACGCCACGATCGTCCAGGGTGTGCTTTCCGGAAACGGACCGGATGTTGTTTTGCAGCAGGCGCGTACCGAGCCGGTCAACCTTGCAATGCGCGGCGTTCTGTATGATTTAAGTCAGTTTGACGATTGCGATGAAGTACTGTCGCGTTTCCAGCAGGGGGCTGACGTGCCGTACCGCTATCGGGATAAATTGTACGCCCTGCCGGATACACAGTCCTATATGGTGCTTTATTACCGTACCGATTATTTCGATCAAATGGGACTGTCCGTTCCGAAAACATGGGATGAATTCCGCACGGTCGCGCGTGTACTTTCCAGAAATAATTTCAATACGTGGATGCCTTATACGCAAATCACGGATATGAATCTGGTCAACACGGGTGTCGGTAATCTGAACATTTTTCCGACTTTGCTGATGCAGAACGGTCTTTCGTTATATAATGATGAGCAGACCGCAACCACGCTGACTACCACAAAGGTCATATCGGTGTTTTCCGACTGGACCGAATATTATACAAAAATGAAACTGCCGTATCAGTTGGACTTCTATAACCGGTTTCGTATCGGTACCTGTCCGTTGGGTATTTCCAGTTACTCACTTTACAATACCCTGAACGATACAGCAAAAGAAATTGACGGCAAATGGCAAATGGCACCCCTGCCCGGTGTGATCGGGGAAGACGGAACGCTCAATAATTCTTCCGCCGGCGCCGGTTCGGGTTGTGCGATCCTGAAAGATGCCAAGAATCCCGCAGCTGCGTGGGAATTCCTGAAATGGTGGACTTCTGCGGACACACAGTTGTCCTATTCAAACAGTTTGGAAGCTATTTTAGGCCCGATCGGCCGTATTGCGGTCGCAAATGTTGAAGCATTCAAGCGTATGTCGTGGGATCCTTCAATGAAACAGACCATGCTTGACGCTTGGGAAAACACAGTGGAAGTGCCGGAAATTCCGGGAAGCTATTATGTGTCCCGATCGATCGATTTCGCTTTTTGGAATGCAGCGGATGAAAATGAAAACCCCAAGGATCAACTGGTTACCTGGGGACAGGAAGCAGACGCGGAGATTGCGAGAAAGTTGGAACAGTATGCAGATAGATAAAGTGAATAATACCGCGAAACTCCGTAAAACGGCTGCCCGGAATATGGGGGAAAAGTTAGCGTATTTGGGTCTGCTGGCTCCTTTTATGATCCTCTTTATCGTATTTACGATCATTCCGGTTTTGTCTTCGGTTGTGTTAAGTTTCTTTGATTACGATATGGTTTCCACGCCGATCTGGTCGGGACTTTCCAACTATTTGCGGATGTTTACCGGTGATAAAATTTTCCCCATAGTGTTAAAAAACACACTGATAATGGCGGTAATTACCGGACCGATTGGTTTCATTCTTTCGTTCGTGCTGGCATGGTGTATCAGTGAATTTAACGCCTATCTGCGCACGTTTCTGGCGTTTTTGTTCTATGCACCGGCGCTGATCGGTAACGCCTTCTATGTTTGGCAGATCGCGTTCAGCGGCGACAGCAACGGTTACGCCAACAGTCTGCTGATCAATCTTGGCCTTATTAATGATCCGATCGTTTGGTTTAAGGATACCGCGTATAATATGACCATTATCCTCATCGTTCAGTTATGGTTGAGCATGGGCGTCGCCTTTTTGGCCAACGTTGCCGGTATTCAGAACGTCAGTCCGGACCTGTATGAAGCCGGTTCGATTGACGGTATCCGCAACCGCTGGCAGGAACTGTGGTATATTACGCTGCCGTCTATGAAGAGTATTCTTTTGTTCGGCGCGGTCATGCAGATCCAGTCTTCATTCTCAATCGGCAGTGTGGTTACCGCGCTGGCCGGTTATCCGACCATCAATAACTCGGTGGATACGATCGTTACCTATCTGACCGATGTCGGTACGCTTCGTTACGAGTTTGGTTACGCGGCGGCAATTTCCGTATTGCTGTTCGCAATGATGGCATTTATGCGGGTTGTTGTCGGCAATCTGCTGAACCTGTTTGGAAAGTGAGGGGGAAGCAGATGAAAGAACAAACCGTAAAAAAACAACATTTGAAAGTCAGTAAAACGGCACAGTACAAGCGTTATACGCGGTCAAAAGCCGGAAATTTCTTCTTCTTCCTCTTTTTGACGCTGATGGGACTGTTCTCCGTCCTGCCGCTGATTTACTGCATTATGACCTCGTTCAAGCCGTTGGAGGAACTGCTGATTTTCCCGCCGAAATTCTTTGTTCAGCGTCCGACCATCTTGAACTATACGGCATTGCCGAGTTTGCTGGCATCTTTGCGTGTTCCGCTGTCACGCTATGTTTTCAACAGCGTTTTTGTGGCGCTTGCCGGTACGCTGCTGCATATTTTTGCGGCATCGGCGGCCGCATTCGTCTTTTCAAAATCATCGCTGAAAAGCAAAAATCTGATGTTTGCCATCGTTCAACTGGCGCTGTTATACAATGCCTATACGTTGGCGATTCCGCAGTATTTGATTTTCAGTAAAACCAATATTATTGATACCTACTGGGTATATATATTGCCTGCGATCCCGTCGGCGATGGGTTGCTTCTTGATGAAGCAGTACGTTGATTCGTCGGTTCCGGACGCGTTTTTAGAAGCCGCGCGCATTGACGGTGCCGGCGTATTCCGCATTTTCTTCCAGATCGTTATGCCGCTGGTCAAACCTGCATGGCTGACGTTGTTCCTGTTTTCTTTCAGAGATATGTGGGCGATCATTCCGGGTGGTACGATTTTCAGCGAGGAATTAAAAACATTGCCGCAGGTCATGTCATCCATTACGGCGGGCGGTATTGTCCGTTCGGGCAGTGCCATGGCGGCAACGGTAATTATGATGATTCCGCCGATATTGGTTTTCTGGTTCACCCAAAGTAACGTAATGGAAACCATGAGCAGTTCCGGCATTAAGGAGTAAGGAAGTGAGCAAGATGAAAAAACGCCTTTTGCGTGTGACCGTTTTGGTACTGGCATTTTTCATGCTGTTTACCATGACTGTATCCGCGACCGGAACACCTTCCTTCTCCCGTTGGGAAGTGAATGATAAATTAGTCACTACCGTTTCGCGTGATATGTATCTTGCCACGCGTACAGTTACGGGTGCAGATCTCGGTTTGAAGGAAAAACTGAAAGGCCTGACAGATATTCAGTATGCCGACGGACACGTTTATGTGCTTTGCGGCGAGGAATCCCGGTTATTCGTTTTAAGTGAAGATCTGACTTTCGAGCGTGAGATCAAAGTGGATGCCGATTTTATGATGGCTGAGGGGATCTATGTAGACGGCAAGTCGATATTTATTCTTGATACTTCGATGGAACGTGTCCTTCAAATCGACATGAAGGGGAATATCACGCGTGAGATCTATTTGCCGGAAAGTGACGTCATTCCGGAAGAATTTATGTTCCAGCCGGTTTCCATGATCAAGGATACCGACAATAATTATTATGTTGTCA
>JAZRWX010000322.1:0-6326 GCA_045599905.1 Acutalibacteraceae bacterium | reverse complement strand
CGTTTTTGACGATTTTGTACGGCAGATCGGCATGGATCAGTTCTTTGATATTGACGCCGGTCCCGGTACTGTTTTTCAGATAAATACCATTATAGGACGTGTTGGCGGTATAAGGCGAAAAAAACTTGCTGATCACTTTTCCTTTGGCTTTTTCTTTCGCGGCGGCGGTTATCGCCTTTTCGGAAGATGCCGCCTTTTTTTCGGAAACGGCGGTATTTTCGGAAGGAATGCCCTTTGTTTCTTCGGCGGAAGATTTGCTTTCGGCAGATTCCACTGCCGCGGCGTCAACCGGCAGTTCAGCCACCGACGGCTTTCGGCACAGATACTGACAGCCGTTGTATAAAATCAAAGCGGTACATATTATCGAAGCGGCGATCAGCCGTATTTCACCCGAACGGTTTTTCAAGACGTATTCTCCTTCCTCCGAATTATAATTCAATCTATGCGGAAAAAGGAAGAATTATACGAGTTGTATCAGCGTCTTTTCGTCCAGATCGGGTTGTAAAAACAGATTCAGCGCCCGGCTGATGATTTCGGCGCTTCGCAGAACGGCAAAGTCGATATCCTTTGGCGTGACCATCAGCGAGCGGGTCGATTCGGCGGTCGAGGGATCGCAGAATTCCCCGATCAGCGACGCGACGTCTACAACGGTCGGCACCCCGACCGCAATGACGGGTACGCCTAACGTCGCCCGGCTGAATTCACGCCGGGAATTCTGTACACCCGATCCGGGGCAGATGCCGGTATCGCATAACTGGACGGTCCGGCACAACCGTTCGGGGCGCCGTGCCGCCAGCGCATCCACAACGATGACGGCATCCGGCCGGATGCGTGCCACCGTTCCGCGCACGGTTTCCATGGCTTCAATGCCGGTCTTTCCGATAACACCCGGAACGGATACCGCGACCGATCGCAGACGCATGGGCTCCAACGCTTTTACGAGAGCGGCATCAATATGCCGCGTCGCAAACAGACGGTCGGCGACCAGGGGACCTACGGCGTCGGGCGTAATGTCCCGGTTGCCTAAACCGACTACCAGAACGCTGTCCCTTTTTTCGGGCATCAGTTCGGCAAGTGCCCGGATCAGGGCCTGCGTAATATCTTTGCCGTCGTGCGGCAGATTCAAAGTATCAAATCGCACGGTAATGTAACTGCCGATCGGTCGTTTCAGCACCGCGGCGGCGCCCTGCGTCGTAATTTTCACCCGTTCAAAATTAACGTCGCCGAATTGGCGTTCATCCCGCTCGGCGCCGGTCAGCGGGTCCGGATGCAGTTCCCGTTCTTCGCTGACGAGATCGGTTCTTGTTCGCATGATTTTCACCCGTTTTAGTATGGAAATCTCAACGGGAATTATGTATGATTTGCCGCGGAAATCATTGACAATTGCTGTTTGCTATTTTATAATAAAACAGTGAAAGGAAGTCTTATTTATGAATCAAAAACTGTATCAATTCATTTTGAATAAAGAACATCATCAGTACCGTCATACGGTGGACTGGGATCTGTGCGGCGAGTATGCCGCAAAAGGATTTTCACCGATCGAACGGATGGCGGATCGTTTTGAGCGCGTGACCCGTGCCGAAACACCGGTCATTCTGCCGGATGAGCAGATCGTCTTTTTGCGGACGGTCTCAAACCTGCTGGAATGCTTTACCGAAAATGAATGGGAACAGATCAAAAAGGATCACTATATTCACGAATTGGGTTATCTTTCCAATCTTTCGCCGAATTATTATGATACCATCGCGTCCGGATTATTGAAAAAGCGGGAAACCGCGGACGAATACGGAAAACGTGCGATCGATAATCTGATCGCTTTGTCTGACCGCTATCTGGAAGAAGCGAAAAAGCAGGGCAGAGCCGATCTGGTCGAAGTTTTGACACAGGTGCCGCGCTATCCCGCACGGAATTTCCGTGAAGCACTGCAATTTTTCCGCATTCTGCATTACGCACTGTGGCTGGAAGGAAATTATCACAACACCGTCGGTCGTTTTGACAAGTATATTTATCCGTATCTGAAAGCCGATATGGAAAAGGGTGTTTATACGCCCGAAACGGCGCTGGAACTGCTGGAAGATTTCTTCCTTTCTTTCAATAAGGACAGCGATATTTACGTCGGCGTTCAGCAGGGCGACAACGGACAGAGTATGATGCTCGGCGGCATGGACGAAAACGGTAATGAGGTATTTAACCTGCTTTCCGAACTGTGCCTGAAAGCCAGTTATAACAACAAAATGATCGACCCGAAAATCAATCTGCGCGTCAGCAAAAATACCCCGGCAGAGCGTTATACGCTGGCAAGCCACTTAACCAAAGCGGGACTTGGTTTCCCACAGTATTCCAATGACGATATCGTTATTCCCGCACTCGAAAAAATGGGTTATGAACATACCGACGCGGTCAATTATACCGTTGCCGCCTGCTGGGAATTCATCATCCCCAGCGTCGGGGCGGATATTGCCAATATTTCGGCGCTTTCCTATCCGAAAGCGGTCGATACGGTTTTCCGCCGCGATCTTGCCGAATGCAAAACGTATGATGAATTTTTCGAAAAGGTGCAGGCGGAAATCAAAGATGAGGCCGACCGCATTTGTAATGATATCAAAAACGTGTGGTTCGTGCCGTCCCCATTTATGAACGTGCTGATGGATTGCGATATTTACACGGGCGGTAAGTATAACAATTTCGGCATTCACGGCACCGGAATCGCCACGGCGGCGGATTCACTTGCGGCGATCCGCAAATATGTATTTGAAGAAAAAAGCATTGCGCCGCAGGACTTTTTGCAGGCGGTGGAAAACGATTTTGCCGATGCGCCGGAACTGCTGCATAAACTGCGCTTTGAAACGCCGAAACTCGGACAGAATATCGAGTCGGTGGACGCGATCGCGACCGCACTTCTGGATACGTTTGCCGATGCCGTGGAGGGAAAGACCAACTGCCGCGGCGGTATTTTCCGTGCCGGTACGGGCAGTGCCATGTATTATCTGTGGCACGCCAATGAAATTGGCGCTTCGCCGGACGGCAGACGTAAGGGCGAACCGTTCGGAACCAATTTTTCGGTCAGCTTGTTTGCCGATATCAAAAGCCCGGTTTCGGTCATTGCTTCCATGACAAAACCGCATTTTGAACGTGCCTGCAACGGCGGCCCGCTGACGTTGGAATTTCATCAAAGTTTGTTTGCCGACGAGGAAAGCGTTGAAAAGGTCGGTATGCTGGTCAAGAGCTTTATTGATCGCGGCGGTCATCAGTTACAACTGAATACCGTCAACCGGGAAAAGATGCTTGACGCGCAGATCCATCCGGAAAACTACCGTCAACTGGTGGTTCGGATCTGGGGATGGAGCGCATATTTCGTGGAACTGGATAAAGAATACCAGGATCACGTGATCGCCCGTCAGGCGTACTCTGTATAACAATAAAAACGGATTCCGAAAGGAATCCGTTTTGTTGTTATCCGATATCGTACGCACTGCGCAGGGTGATCGTTTTGGGGTCGCCCTGCAAAATTTTTACCGTTTTACTGCCGCCGTTCAGGTCAAAGTAGTTATCCGACAGAATGAAATCCGAATCGGGGGAGTAGATTTCGACTGACTTTGCGTAGTTGTCCGCCCAAACGGTAATTTCATCTCCGCTAATCACATAACGCAGATTCGGGTCTTTGAACGCGAAGAATTTTTCCGCCGTGAACAGAACGGTTCCTTCGGACAAAACAGTGTTCCTGTCTTTGAAGCGGAACGCAAAATAGGTGTGGTCAACGTCCGTTTTGCAAAAGTCGATCTCATCCCAGCTTACGGCCGAAAGCGCCGGCACGGTGACGGGGAAGAAATGACTTTCTATGACCGATCCGTCATTGTAGCGCAGTTCCCATTCGACCGTTCCCGAAACATCCTGCAAAGTATCGTTGGTCACAGTCAGTTGGGCTTTGGTTT
Organism: Acutalibacteraceae bacterium; assembly: GCA_045599905.1. Lineage (GTDB taxonomy): Bacteria > Bacillota > Clostridia > Oscillospirales > Acutalibacteraceae > UBA737. Next base: position 2,394 of record JAZRWX010000322.1, on the reverse strand, counting down.
CATAGGTGTGGATGCGTTCCATGACCACGTGCGGACGGGTCGTTCGTTCACCTGTATCTTTGCAGGAGATCAGCACGGGATTATAAAACCGCTTGGCGTAATAATGCAATGCTTTATAGCGCCCGAAATAGTCGATCCCTGCCCAGGATGCCACCGGCCAGATGTCATTCATCTGCCAGTAAAGCGTTCCCATACACCGACCGCGGTGGCGGCGCAGATGCTCGACGCCGTATTTAATGGCCTCCGCCTGCAATAACTGTGTGGTGTAAAGCAGGGTGGAAAAGTCGGTCGGGTAGCGGTAATGATCCGCGAGATACGCAATGATCTTACCGTTGGCGGAATCGTTGCGCTGGTGCATTTCCATGACTCTCGAAAAGATGTTTCGGTCTTCCGGTTCGGTAAAGGTATTGACCGTTTTTTCGCAGGGGAATGCCTGAAAGCCGAATTCGCTTAAATAGCGGAAATAATGCTCCCGGAATGCCTGATAGGGAAGATTTCCGCCCCAGACTGCCCAGAAATGGGTGTCTCCGCGGTTTTCGTCACCGGGGGTATCAAAGTGTCCGCCGCTGGTCGGGGAAGACGGCGTGTAGGGAATTTCGGGGCATACCTCGTCCACGATCGACGGGATGATCTGCTCAAACAGGTTTAAGTAGGTTTCGGCAAAATGAGGACCGTACATTTCTTCGATCTCGTTGTTGCCGCAGATCGCGCCCAGGCAGGCGTGGTGGCGGATCCGCCGCAGATTGTCGTAACATTCCGCCTTGATGCTTTCGATCATGTCATCGTCGCCGTGGATACTGGAACACGCGAACATCATATCTTCAAAAACGACCAGACCCAGTTCGTCGCATAAATCAAAAAAGAAATCGTCGGGATAATATCCGCCGCCCCAAACGCGGACCACGTTATAGTGGGCGTCAATACCGGCTTCAAGCAGACGGCGTGTGCGTTCGGGGGTGATCCGGGACAGAATGTGGTCTTCCGGAATATAGTTGGCACCCATGGCGAAGAAACGGATGCCGTTGACTTCATGACAGAAACATTCGCCGAATTCGTCCTTTTCCCGAATCAGTTTTAACGTCCGCAGACCGATCCGTTTGATCGCCCGGTCAACGATAAAACCGTTCTGCGAAACGATGGCTTCCACGTGATATAACGGCTGATCGCCCAAACCGTTCGGCCACCATAACTGCGGATTTTCCACCTCGGTCTCGGTGCCGACGGCAAGCGCGGATTTTTCGCCGTCGGGTGCCGTCAGCGTGACGGTCAGATCGGCGTCTTCATCGCAGGTCAGTATCGGTTTCAGGAACACTCTGCCGTTTTCGTGCCGCTGAATCATGCAGAAATCGGTCAGCCGCGCGCTGTTTTTGACCAGCAGATAAATATCGCGCCAGATGCCGACGTCGGGCATTCGTGCCGCCCAATCCCAACCGGTCATGCAGTATGCCTTGCGCAGCGTACCGTAGCCCTTTAAGGCGTGACCGACACCCAGGGTCGGTTTCAGCGGATCGTTTTTTTTCAAATATTTATCCACCGTATGGAAGGTGATGCGGATCAGGTTTTTGCCGTCTTTCAGTTGATCGGTGATGTTAAACTCATAGGTACGGTGCATATTGTCGGTATAAGCAACGTGGCGATCATTGACAAAAATATCGCACAGCGTGTCCAGACCGTCACAGTGCAGGATCACGGGGTGTCCGTCTTTGCGGTAGTCGAACGTCCGCCAGAAATCAAAATCATGATCCAGCAGTTCCAGCGTTTTCAGTTCGTTGTCGCGGTAGAACGGGTCTTCGATTTTTTCGTTTTCAAGCAGAACGGAAAGGACCGAGCCGGGAATCTGCCCCGAGCAGGCAAATCCGGCGCCGTCCAACTGCCACAGACCGTTCAAAGATATTTTTTTCATAAGCCATCCCCCGATATTGTAAAGGTCGTTATGTACTTGAAAAAACAGCAGATAGAGCGCCAAGGTCAAACCAAGGTTGGACCAAGTTAAATACTCTATCTGCTACTAATAGTATATACCAAAATGCTCAAAAAAGTCAAGAAAAACTTTGGCGCTGAAAATAGCGAAAACTCATTTGGCAGACGCGCCGACCGTTTCCGCTTCTTCGGCGGTTTCGGACGCTTTCGCCGCGGCGATTTTTGCAAGTTCCTCTTCTTCCAGCACACGGTAAGCTACTTTTCCGACCAGCGTTTTCGGCAGATCGTCACGGAATTCAATATCATACGGCATGGCGTACTTCGCAATGTTTTTGCGGCAGTAATGCATCAGTTCTTCCATGGTTTCACGGCTTGCGGGAACACCTGCTGCCAACTTGACGAATGCCTTTACTTTCTGCATTTTATAGGAATCCGGCACACCGATGATACAACTCATCTGCACGAATTCGTGCG
>JAZRWX010000321.1:0-3478 GCA_045599905.1 Acutalibacteraceae bacterium | reverse complement strand
ATGCTGGGCATGGAATATAAAGCCGGTCCTTATACCGAAGACTATATCAACGAAATTTTGGACGGCCTGGCGGCTATGACCAACGCCGCCGTTGTGCTGACGGGCGTTTATTATGACGACAAAAAACTGGGCGCCGTCTGCGCGCAGGGGAAAGACCGGACGTTCTGCTGTTCCGACCGTATCAACGCGTTTTATCACGGTACGGGCGATCTGTTTTCCAGCGCACTGCTGGGAGCGTTGATGAACGGCAAGGAACTGATCGCGTCGGTGCAGATCGCGGTCGATTATACCTGCGCCTGCATCCGCCGCACCAAAGACCTGCACCCCGAAATGAAATACGGCGTGGCGTTCGAGGAAGAGATCCCGTATTTCTTAAAACTGCTGGGTCGCTGATATGCGGGAACAGGACGCACGCACCGTCAGTCTGATCGGCGCGGAGGGATCGCAAAAACTGAAAAACAGCACCGTTGCCGTTTTCGGTCTGGGCGGTGTCGGTTCGTACGCAGCCGAAGCACTGGCAAGAAGCGGTGTCGGAACGTGGTATTTATACGATAAAGATACCGTTTCCCAAAGCAACCGCAACCGTCAGTTGCAGGCGCTGGAAAGCACGATCGGCTGTTCCAAGACCGCTGTTTTGGCACAGCGGATCGCCGATATCGATCCCGATATAAAAATATACGCCGCCGACGGTTTTGTCACCCCCGAAACGCCGCTTCCGTTTGAAAGTTACGATTTTGTGGTGGACGCGGTGGATAACGTGACGCTGAAACTGTTTTTGGCACAAGCCTGTGCCGAGCGGCAAATTTCGCTGATCAGCGTAATGGGTACGGGCAATAAACTTGATCTGTCACGCCTGCGGGTGGACGACTTGTATGAAACCCATACCTGTCCGCTTTGCCGGGTCATGCGCAACGAACTGAAAAAGCGGAACGTGTCGGCGCTGACGGTCGTTTGGTCGGACGAACCGCCCCTGACGCCGGACGAAAACGGGGGACTGCGTGAAAACGGCAGACCCAACCCCGGCAGTATGATCTTTGTACCGGCAAGCGCCGGACTGCTGGCGGCAAGCGTCGCCGTACGGGGATTATTGGAAAAGAAATAAATGGATAAAAAGGAAAACGATCCTTTCCCGAAAACCGGGGAAGGATCGTTTTTGCCGTAAGCGATTTATACGCGCAAACAATATCCGACAATGTAGGGTGGGGGGCTTGCTCCCACCGCTTTTTTATTCGGATGATCGCATGAACATGATCCGGCATCGTGTTTTTCGTTGGGTAAAATCCATATTACAATTCGATTTTTCCGTGTTCCTGTTCGTATTGTTCGATTAAATCTCGAATCAAAATCAAAATTTGACTGTTTGCCGAACGACCTTCGTAATCTGCTACCACGTGTAATTTGTTCAACATATCATCCTCGATCCGAATGGACAAACTCTTTACAGCCATAAATTTACCTCATTTCGTATTTATTATGTGTTTATTTTAAATACGAAATGTGTTATAATGTTCATTGTGAACATATAATGTGTTCATAATGAATTCATTGATTTTTTCGAGCGAGCACAGTTCACTTTCGGCAGGAGCAAGCCCCTGCCCTACAATTCAGCATAGTGTTTTTGTTTGGGAAAATTTCCCCATGATTATTCTCTGCCAAACAAGTAATCCAACGAAACTTCCAATACTTTTGAAAAGGCGTCGATTTCAATGTCCGTAACCGCCCGTTCGCCGTTTTCGATTCTTGAAATAGATCCGCGGCAAACATAAACCGCCAGCAATTCCAATTTGTTTGAAAGTTGTTGTTGACTTAATTTTTTCTGAATTCGCGCCGTTTTTATCCGTTCGCCAACAATATTGATTTGTTTTGAATCAAAAATCCGCTGCATTTTATCACCATCTTGTCTTGAAATTGGACAAAAATAGTGTATACTGTATTTTGCGGAATATTGTCCTAAAACAAGACAACAAGGAGATGTTTGTTATGAAAGTTGCCGTGATCGGATCGCGTGGGGTGGTTGTGCCGGATTTGGAAAACTATTTGCCGGACGATACCACAGAAATCGTTTCGGGCGGTGCCAGGGGCGTTGACACCTGTGCCGCCGATTACGCCGCGCGCACCGGCATTCCGCTGACCGTTTTCCGTCCCGAATATGAAAAATTCGGTAAAGCCGCGCCGCTGAAACGCAATCTGCAAATTATTGAATATGCCGATGCCGTGCTTGCTTTTTGGGACGGCATTTCCCGCGGAACGAAATTTGTCGCAGAGCAATGCGCCGAAATCGGCAAACCGATCCGGATTATTCCAATGAACCGACCATTATAAATAACGTAACGGCGGAAAGTATGTGCGAGCAACAAAAAAACCTGCGGAAATGCCCGGTGTTCTTAAGGACAGTAGTTCAAGAGCACGAGCATTGGCGAGGCAAAGAGATACCGAGATTAGCAGAAATGCTTTTCTCGGTATCTCTTTTTGCTTTTTCTAATCCGCACATTCGATTTATCCGGTTGCTTCCCCTACAATAAAGGGGAAATCAAAAGCAGGAGGTCGGAAGACTATGAAAACTAAGCGGAAATATTTCTATCTGGATGATTTTGAGCACAGATTGCTGGTCGGTTGCCTTATGACTGTTCGGAACGAGTACATTCACGAGGACAAGCCGATAGAGGACGTCAATGATCTGATTCTGAAAATCATTGATGCTCCCTCGAAGAAACTGCGTGTCGTAAAGGAGGATGCATAATGGATAAGTACATATCAGATGAACGCACCGGGCTAAAATACGAGCTTGTCGGAGATTACTACCTCATCGCAGGTGATGACGAACCGGAGGGCCGCCCTATCGGGATATGGGGACAACGGCACTTGCGGTATCTGAAACAGCACCACAGAACGGTTTACGCCGAAATGCTGACGAGCGGAAAACTAAACGATTACCTTGCCGACCTAAATGAGCAAGCGGAGGAAATGTTTCTTCAGCTGGTAAATGAACTTGCCGAAAAGGAAGGCATCACGGAAACGCTCAAAGCTAAAGATCAGATGCTTTGGGTGCAGCGGATGAACACGGCACCGGATATGGCGGTGGAAATCGTAAACACATACGTTGTATATAAATAAAAAATGAGCCTTGCTGACTTTTAGCAAGGCTCATGCCATTGGAAACGAAATAATGAATAAGGTCATGCCTCCATTTTATCGTATTCTTTTTCGCCACCTTCAATCAAATTGATCCAATTCAAAAGGGTGGACTTTTTGATTACCATTATTAATCTCATCTTTTGCTTTTTCAAGCCACTCTGCATAATTCATTTTGATTGCCCCTTAATGATTAAGCATTTTTTATTACGTTCCAATAGCAAAAGCTCGATTTCGTCAACGGTATCTTTTGTAATCGTCCCGTCGCAGAATGCCAAAAACGCCTTCACGTCACGGATATACTTTTCAATGGTGTTATCGCTTTTTTCCTCGTCACACAAAAAAT
>JAZRWX010000320.1:0-3136 GCA_045599905.1 Acutalibacteraceae bacterium | reverse complement strand
AATGCCCAAAGCGGGACCCTTACCGTCAAACACGTGGGGGACAACTGTGACCATCGTTTTTCGGGATGGAATACCACGGCGGAACCCGGCTGTACCGAAAGCGGCGCGCAGACCCGCTCGTGCGAGGTTTGCGGTCATACCGAATCGCGTTCGGTCGATCCGATCGGGCACGATTACGCCGCCGATTATACGGTCGACCGTGCCGCCACGCAGGCGGTCGTCGGCATTATGTCCCACCATTGTGTCCGCTGTAACGCTTTGACCGATAAGGTCTATTTCACCCCGTCCGAAGCCAAAGCGGTCGGCTTTGAAAATTCGGTCGGCGTGGTCGTCAATTTCAAAAAATGGGAACAGTATGAAACCGCTTCTTCGGAAAATATTTCTTCGCAGACTTCCGGGAATCCTTCTTCATCGGGAAAGAAAGAAAGCCAGGGCGGCGTGACCGATAATATCGAGAAAAACACCACGCAGACCGCAGATGATCTGATCAAACAGTATCATAAGAAAAATAACACATCGTCCGAAAATCCGCCGCCGAAAGATCCGCCGGCAAAGGATATCGAGGGTAAGACCGGCAAATCGGAACAAAAAAACAGTTCCTCTTCCAAACCGGCAAAAAGCACGGACGGCGCTTCCGAAAAAACATCCGCCGCTGACCGGCCGAATGCCGCCCAGGACGGCAAAGACCGGAACGAAAAGCCGGATGATAAAAAAACGGACGGAAACGCGGATGAAAAAAATCAAAAGAATTCGCCCGCCGATCGGCAGATCACCGTTACCGAAACGGTCGGTTTTTGGGAATTCCTGTTCGGCAGCGGCGAATCGGTCGGCTTGTGGCAGGCACTGATCAACGCAATTCCAAAACATTTTAATTGCTGGTGGCTGTTATTATTCGGATTATAATTGATAAGGAGTGGCAGTAATGAAAAAAAGAATCGCGGCATTTTTATTAGTCCTCTGTGTGGTATTAAGCGGGTTTTCCGTCGCGGCGGAATCGGTACAGTCATTGCAGACAGAAGAAATTGCAATGCCAAACGGTCTGTCTTTTCAAAGCGTGCCGGAAACCGCGACAGCGCTGGCTGTTTCGCAGACGGTGTATGACGTCATGTTGAACGCCGTGCTGAATCATCGGTCATCCGCTTCCGTTTCAAGTTTCAATATCTCGACTGCCGACGCACAGACGGTTTATTACAACTTCTTGTATAACAATCCCGAAACGTTTGTGGTAAAAGGCGGTGGTATTACCCAATCTGGCGGAAAAGTCGCGTCTTTTTCGTTTACTTATTACGATACCGCGGCGGTCGCCTCGCAGAAACTGGCGCGGTATTACGAAGAACTGGATAAACTGCTGGCACAGGTCCCCGCGGGGCTGTCGGATCTGGAAAAGGTACTTTTCGTGCACGATTATCTGGCGGCGCACTATCAGTATGATCTGACTTACAGCATCTATGACGCCTATACCTTTCTGACTACCGGCACCGGCGTGTGTGAATGTTACGGCAAAACTTTTTACGCCATGATGAAACGTCTCGGTGTTGAAGTTTATCAAGCATCCAGTAATAAGGCGAACCATTTCTGGAACGTCGTTAAAATCGGCGGTTCGTATTATCATATTGACGTAACTTTTGACGATCCGGTTCCAGACCGTATGGGGCAGGCAAGACATAATTACTTTTTGTTGAGTACCGGCAAAATGCTGGAACTGGAAAGCAACCGTGCCGATTGGCAGGTCTACGGCGAAAAGCCAACCTGTAATTCCACCCTTTACGAATCGGGCTACGTATGGAGCAGCAGTGTGTGTCCGCTGGTTTATCTGAAAGGTACGTGGTATGCCATGGGCGGCAATACCGTTTATTCGGTCGCCGGTGATATGAAAACCAGAGTGCCGCTGTTTACCCAGAACCGGAACCGTTGGTATCGCTATAACTCCACAAGTTACTGGACGAATTATTACGGCAGTATGTTCGCCGTCGGCGGCGTGCTGTACGGCAATACGCAGCAGGGAATATGGTTTTATAACCCGGATGACGGCAATTCCGGCTATTTTGAAATTGACGCGGCAGTTCAAAGCGAAAGTATTTTCGGCAGCGTTTATGCCGGAAACGGGATTTTGAAACTGCAATACTGTGAAGACGCAAGCGACCGTTCCGGTCGGGAAGTATTGTGGAATACGCCGCTGTTCACCGATGAAAACCGTTCTTTTGCCGGCGCTATCGTCAACATTCAGTCGGCAATTCTGAAAAATGATATTTATAACGTGGAATTGCTGGATATCAACGATGACGGTGCGGTAAATATTCTCGATCTTGTGCGCATGAAAAAGCGTGCCGCCGCATAAAACAAAATCACGGAAAGGGCTTCGCTTTGACCGAGGCCTTTTTCTTTGAAAGAGGGAATTGCCTGTGACCCTGTCAGCGTGGGTGCTTTTTATGATCAACAGCATAGCTTTCGGTATCGGTCTGGCAATGGATGCCTTTTCGGTCTCGCTGGCAAACGGCCTGAACGAGCCGAAAATGTCCCGCCGCCGGGGTTCCGGTATCGCGGGTGTATACGCTTTTTTCCAGATCATCATGCCGCTGATCGGTTGGCTGTGCGTACATACCGCGGCACAAAAATTTGAAAAACTGACTGTTTTTATTCCATGGATCGCGTTTGCGCTGTTAGGATATATCGGCGGCAAAATGCTGTGGGAAGGATTTCATCCCGAAGCGGAGGAAACGACACGCCGTTTGTCGTTCGGCTTGCTGATCACGCAGGGGATCGCGACGTCTATCGACGCGCTTTCGGTCGGCTTTACCATCGAAAAACTGACCTTTGCGTACGCTCTGCTGGAAGCGGCCATCATCGGTGCCGTGACCTATTTCATCTGCGTCGCGGGACTTGAAATCGGCAAAAAATTCGGCACGAAACTGGCGGGAAAGGCGTCCGTTCTCGGCGGGGTAATCCTCATCTTTATCGGAATTGAAATTCTGGTGAAAAGCTTCTTTTAACGCTGTTTGTAGGTTTGTCAATGATGTGTTACACATTGGAGAAAGCAAATAGGACCTGTTTAGGAGAGCGCCAGTTGAGGGGACGCATGGGAAAATCATTGTATTGGCGTTGTCGAACAGCCAACTGCTTTTTAAAATCTTCAAAA
>JAZRWX010000319.1:0-2340 GCA_045599905.1 Acutalibacteraceae bacterium | reverse complement strand
CGGAACGGTCGGATCCGCTGCACCTGTGATCCGCATGGCGCCATAGACATAGGCGCGTCCGGACAGCGGGTCCCGGATGGCTCCGCCGATACAGGTTGCTGCGCCGCCGAAAGGCTCGATTTCTGTGGGGTGATTGTGTGTTTCGTTTTTGAACAGCAGCAGCCAGGGCTCTTTTTTGCCGTCGGCTTCCACTTCAATCTTTACGGTGCAGGCGTTGATCTCTTCGGATTCATCCAGTTTATCCAGTTTTCCGTGAACTTTCAGATACTTGACGGCGACCGTTGCCAGATCCATCAGGCAGATCGGCTTCGTGCGTCCGAGTTCTTTGCGGACGGCAAGGTAATCGTTATAAGCCGACTGCAACAGCTCGTCTTCAAAGGTCACGTTGTCAATGACCGTCAAAAAAGTGGTATGACGGCAGTGATCCGACCAGTAGGTGTCGATCATGCGGATCTCGGTAATGGTGGGGTCACGCTGTTCCGACTTGAAATATTCCTGACAGAAAGCGATGTCGTCCGCGTCCATTGCCAGACCGTAATCATCAACAAACTTTTCCAGTTCGGCACGGGTCAGGGAAATAAATCCGTTCAGCGTTTCGACCGTGGTCGGAATGTCATAATCGGTTTTCAGCGTTTCGGGTTTTTCCAGCGCGGCAATGCGTGCTTCAACCGGGTTGATGACGTATTTTTTGATCGTTTCAACGTCCGCTTCGGTCAGTTCGCCCTCTAAAACATAGACCTTTGCCGAACGGATAAGGGGACGTTCGCCCTGCGAAATGATCTGGATACACTGCGCGGCACTGTCGGCGCGCTGATCAAACTGACCGGGCAGATATTCGACCGCGAAAACGGTCGCTTCGCCGAAATCCACTTCGGCCGACGCGATATCCAGCTGCGGTTCGGAAAATACGGTCTGTACCGCGTAATCAAACAGTTCTTCCGTGATGTTTTCCGCGTCGTAACGATTGATCACACGAACGTTCCGCAGCCGTTCGACCCCCAGCAGGTTTTTCGCGTCAGAAAGCAATGCCTTTGCCTCGTTGGCAAGTTCGGCACGCTTTTCAACAAAAATTCGATATACCATAGTTACTGCTCCTTTGCGGCTTTCAGGGCTTTGGCGCCAATGTCATGGCGGTAAAAAGCGTTGTCAAAGCGTATCTGTTCCACGTACGAATAGGCAGTTTTGATCGCTTCCGAAAGGGTGTTTTCCACCGCCGTCGCGCCCAGCACACGGCCGCCGTTGGTCAGCAGTTTGCCGTCCTGCAATTTTGCGCCGGCAACGTAGACCCGGTCGGCGATACTTTCCGGGATAGTCATTTCAAAACCCTTTTCGTACGAAACGGGATATCCCTTTGACGCCATGATCACACAGCAGGCGTTCTTATCGCTGAATTTCACTTCGCAATCCGCCAGCGTTTCATTGGTCACCGCCTGCATGACGGTCAGCAGATCGCTTTCCAGCAGCGGCAGGACCACCTGCGTTTCGGGATCGCCGAAACGGCAGTTATACTCGATGACCTTCGGCCCGTTCGGGGTCAGCATCAGCCCGAAATACAGACAGCCCTTAAAGGTTCTGCCTTCGTTATTCATGGCACGCACGGTCGGCAGGAAGATTCTTTGCATACATTCTTCGGCAATGGCTTCCGTGTAGTACGGATTCGGCGCGACCGTACCCATACCGCCGGTATTCAGTCCCGTATCGTTATCCCCCGCGCGTTTATGATCCATGGAAGAGATCATCGGAACGACCGTATGACCGTCTGTAAAGGACAGCACGGAAACTTCCGGCCCGGTAAGGAATTCTTCGATAACGACCTGGTCGCCGCTTTTGCCGAACCGCTTGTCGCACATCATGGAAACGACCGCTTCCCTGGCTTCCTCACGGGTCATGGCGATGATAACGCCCTTGCCCAGTGCCAGCCCGTCCGCCTTGATGACGGTCGGGACCGGCGCGGTTTCCAGATATTTCAGCGCCGCGTCCGCATCAGTGAATACTTCATAAGCGGCGGTCGGAATCCCGTATTTTTTCATCAGATTTTTGGAAAAGACCTTACTGCCCTCGATGATGGCGGCGTTTTTACGGGGCCCGAAGCAGGGGATTCCCTTTTCTTCCAGCGCGTCCACCATGCCGAGTACCAGCGGATCATCCGGCGCGACGACACAATAATCGATTTTCTGTTCCGCCGCGAATTGCGTTACGGCCGAAAGATCGGTCGCCGGAATGTTGACACAGGACGCGTCTTTTGCCATACCGCCGTTTCCCGGCAGCGCGTAAATTTCGGCGACAGACGGATTTTCTTTCAGTTTTTTAATAATAGCGTGTTCTCTGCCACCCGATCCT
>JAZRWX010000318.1:0-2868 GCA_045599905.1 Acutalibacteraceae bacterium | reverse complement strand
TGGACGCCGACAGTCCTTCCAGCACGAATCCGCGTTCTTCGTAGATCATCGCGGCATCCAGCATGAGGTCCAGCCAGTCGAAGGAATCCGCGCCGGCGGCGATGGCCAGGGCGGCGTCCACGTCCGGGTTTTCGGCGGCGGTGGTCTTGGCGATGTTCGCGGCAATGAGCTTCAGATATTCGTTCTGCACGCGCACTTCGGTTTCGCGGCCGTACTTCATCAGCATGGCTTTGTACATGGTGTCCACCACGGAAATTTCCGAACGCTGGATGGCCTGAAAACTGTTCTTCGTCCAGCCGCCGACGGTGTACACCTTCGCCGATTCGGTACCCAGGGTTACTTCGGACGGGCCGGGAAGGGCGTCGCCTTCCTTCTCCTGTACACCCATCTGCACATCGGTTCCGGTGATCTTGCCGTAAGCCACCTGCATACCCTTCGGGGGAAGCGGCTTCTTGCCGAACATGTTGAACACGCGCCGGCGCGCTTCAACCATGTGGAAGTATTCGCCAAGCCAGGACGCGCCGGCAATGTCGTTCAGGCCGTCGCCGTACTTGCCGCCGGCCATGTCGCGGTGGAAGGTCAGCGCGGTTTCGTCGCCGTCGGCAACTGCCTTCACGTAGTCGCCAATGGAACGGAACTGCGGAACAACGGGGCCGGCCGGGGCGGGGCCGGCGGATACCTTCGCCACGCTGCGGGTCAGTTCGGCCAGGGTGTCGTTGATCGGTTCCAGGTCGGAACGGGTCAGGGTGTCGGTAACGGGATCCACTGGGGCTTCCTTCTTTTCGGGTGCTGCGGAACGGGTGGCGGAAACTTTGGCGGTGGTGTAGGCGGGAATGTCCGTCAGGGAAAATTCCCGGGTCTTCACCTTTGTGTGAATGATGGTTTCGGTGCCGTCGTCGTCTTTTTCCACGCGCCATTCGACGGGGGAAAAACCGATGGACAGGGAATCCACGGCGCCATCCTGAAGCAGCGTCCAGGCATCGCGGCCGGTGGCGGTGTCGGAGATCTTGCCGGTAATTTCGTGGCCGGCGTCGGTGTCGCGGCCGGCGATGGTGCGGCCGATTACTTCGCGGTGCTGCCAGTAGATCTTCGCGCCGTCGGCCGGATCCACGGCGCCGGCTTCGAAGCGTTCGCGCCATCCCCAGCCGGAATCGTAGGTTTCGCCGTAGGGAACGCCGATGCCGGTAAATTCGCGCTTGGCGGTGTCGGTGGAACGTACCGCGAAGGTGCGAGTAATCAGGCCGTTTTCGTTGGTCAGGTCTTCGATGTTCACGCGGCGGTTTCACTTTCAGCGGGGGCGGGTGCGGGTGCCGGGGCGGCGGCGGCCTTCGCGGCGCGCTGCGCGGCGGTCAGCGGCGGCATGTTTTCCAGGGCGCGCGCTTCGTCGTCGGTCAGGAAGCCGGCGGTAATGCCGATTTGGTGCGCTTCGTAGCGGGCCTTCGTGTCGGATCGAAGCAGCGAATCCACATTGAATTTCACTTCTTGGCCGCGCACGGTTAGTTCGGTCAGCGCGTCTTCGATCTTTCGGAGATAACCCATCAGGGTAAAACGGGTGAACGCTATCCAGTCCTGTTCCACGTTGGAATAGGTCATGGCGGACCCTTCCACGGCGGCAAGCATCAGCGATGCCGGGGTGCCGAATAGGCGCGCTAGTTGGGTGGTGGTGAATTGCTGCGATTCCAACCACTGCGCGTCGGCGGGTTTGAGCATCAGTGCTTCGTAGGTAGTGCCTTTGCCAAGTACCTTCAGCCGGTCGGCGGTGGGGTTCCCCGTCGTCTTCGTCCACTGTTCGCGGTAAAGCTTGGCGTCTTCGGCGGTGAGTACCTGCTCCGAAGACAAAATGCCGTCGGGCACGGTGCCTTCGGCAAACCAGTTTGAAGCGTAGTCGCGAAGATCCAGGGCGCCGCCTATCTCGGTTTGCGCGGCCTGTATCGGGCCGAGTCCGGTTAGGTGGCCGGGAAGGCGAAGCAAAGACACCTGCACAATGTCGGCGCCGGTGTAGGTCTTCCCCCGGTACCCGTACACCTTGCGGCGGGTCTTGGGGTCTTCGTTCACGCTCACTTCGTGCGGGTTCAGCGGGGTAACGTCCAGCACGCTGTAGCCGTCGGGGCCAAAGTTCTTCAGCCAAAACGCGTCGCCGGTGGCAACCATGGAAGTTATCGTGAATTCGATAAATTCGGTGCGCGTCATATCCAGGCACGGTTTCTTCAGCAGCGAAGCCACCTGTGCATCGGGCAAGCGCTGGCCGGCCCGGTACGGGTGGTAGCTGATCTGCGCGGCGGAAGTGGTGATGATTTGAAACGCGCGGTAAACGGTGGAAAGCGTCACGGCGGCTTCGGCGGTGACGGCGCGGCCGGCACGGTCCCGGGGCGGGGGAATGATGCCGGCGGACGGGGCCGGCGCTGCGGCGGCTTCGCGCTTGGCGAATCCCAGGGCGGCGGCAACACTTCGCATTTTCGGCATGGCTAGAACAATGGCCGCCGGTATGACGGAACGGCAAACGCGTTATGTCGTTATGGCATATTCGGCGCCGTTAGTTGCCGTTGGTTGCCGGCCGGGGTAGGTTACGGGGGCACTAAAAAACCGGCCCAAACTGTCATGGGGTAACAGTTCGGGCCGGCACTGGGGGGGCGCGGGGGGTGGTCTCATTTCCCCCCCCGCGCTTCGGACTATACCGGCGCGGCATACCTTCGGGCAAATGTGAAGCCGGCTTAGAAAATTTGGATGCCGGCGACTTCGGGCAGGTGGTCCACACCCCAGGAAGACAGTGTGGCCGCTTCCAGGGCGCTGATGGATCCCACCGACGCGCGCCGGCCCCATAGCCACGCGCCGTCGGATACGCTGCGCTTGGCGGCCAGTTCGGCGGCG
>JAZRWX010000317.1:0-3212 GCA_045599905.1 Acutalibacteraceae bacterium | reverse complement strand
GTTTTCTTCCGATCATCATTGCTGTTGCAGCAACACAGCGTACACAAAATCAACGCAACGATCAACAGCGCGGATAAAATTCGTTTATTCATTGGCTTCTTCCTCCCTCTTCTTTTTCTTTTTGAAAATGATAAACAGAATGATGCCGATCAGCACGACCGCGCAGATGCAGATCAAAATCCAGAGCCAGGACATATCTTTGGCTTTTCTTCTGCGGCGGACGATCTTTTTGCGCCGTTTGGCAGTGGGAAGTATCTCTTCCTCTTCTTCCGTTTCGTCCGGATCTTCCTCCGGCTCTATTATTTCTTCGCCGTCTTCAATGATTTCCTCATATTCTTCGACGATTTCTTCATATTCCTCATCGTTCTGTTTTCCGCCGACATCCCATTCATAGACATAGGGGTCGACCTGAGCGATCAGCATATCGCCGACTACCTGCGATTCGGTGAAGATGGAACATAAAGGATAGATATACAGCCCGGTATCGTTCCGGAACGCTGAAACCACCAGCGTATAGTAGATGCCGGTCGTCAAACCGTCCAGTTTGACGTGCTGTGAATCCGTCCAGGTGGAACTGACGTATTCATAATAGGTATAACCGAACTGTCCCGGAAGCGATTTCATAATATACAAATCACAGCGGTAACGGTTGGCACCCGGATACTTATCAATGATCACTTCGGCCGAACGCGACGTGACGTTTTCAACATAGGCGGTTTGAGATCCGCCGGTCGGAACGGGCAGATCAATCAGCATGGCGCCGCTTTTGCTCGGCACGTCGAAAACCGTATACTTAACACTGTCCGCCGAAACCGTTTCGCCCGTAAAGATATTCCGGCAAACGGTATTTCCGTCAACAAACGCGCCGTCGTGCGATAAAACGCCGTTTTCGGAAACAAATATACCCTTAACGCAGGCGTTTCCGGCTTTTCCGCCGTATTCACCGAAGCCAAACGCCATGTTCACGATGGTATCGTCTTCCCGCAGGGTCTTATAAACACCGTTGGGGTCTTTATAAGTCGCGAGATAATCGTTCGGGAAGAAGATGTACCCCTTGAATCCGGTATTGGGCTTATCGGGGTCGTTTGCCAGTTGTACACGCTGATTTACGACTTCAACGTAATTCCAATCGGTTTCACCGGCACGGATGACCGGCAGCAGATATTTGTATTTTACGGTCAGCCAGTTGCCGCTTGCGGTGGAAACCTGAAAATAGAAATCGTTGGTACCCGATTCTGCCGCCGGCAGATCGACCGCCACGACAATGCCCTTGGCGCCGTTCATTACAAACGGCATAACGCCCGAGAAACGGGGCGTGTCGTTTTGATTCACAACACGGTTGGTGGAGTCAAACGCAACGGCTTTTGCGTCGAAAGGCGTTTGATTATCGGAAACGGTTTCGGTAAAGGTGCTGGTGGTCTGGTTTTTGGCCTCGATATCGGTGGTGGCCGTCAGCGAAACCGCATCGTTCAGGCGGTAACCGCAAAGCGGGTCGGTGACCGATTTCCAGATCGCCACGTCATTTCGGCCGTATTCGGTCGGTTTTCCGGAACCGAAAAGTGAAACCTTCGCGGACATTCCCTCCAACGACAGTTGACCGAAATCACCGTCGTTATTCAGAATGATGATATCCCCGACCGTCGGTGTGCCGTATTCGCCGCCGACGTTTTTGAAAAGGAAATTGAAATATTTTACCTCTTCGTTAAGCAAAGCGCCGTTCGGGCTTTTCAAAGAAGCGTACGGAACACGGATCCAACCTTCAAAACCGGCCGGAAGCGTGATATCGCCGTTCCCGTTGGAAGCGTGCTTTGTCCAGTAGGCATTGTCCTTTTCCAGAACGCTGTACTCGGAAGCACGCAGCGTGGTGGCGTAAACGTCGCCGTAAACCTGGAAGAAAAGGGCGTTTTCCTGCTCGCTGTCGTTTTGAACGTAGAACATTACGCCACCCGAAGATTTGATCTTCGCGGTGTAATTCTGGGAAGGTGTGTAATGCACGCACGGCAGGGTTTCGGTTGTAATACGAACGTCCTGCACCGGCGCGGAAATTTTCGCGGCATAACCGTTTTCAATGTCAGGCGTCAGGGTGTTCCCCGTTTCCATGACCGAAAGAACGTGATTGGCGTCGGCCGTGTTATTCAAAACGGTAAAGTTGCCGAGCACCAGCAAACCGACAAGATAAGTCGGACTGTAAAGGGTCTGCGGAATGGTCGTGCCGGAAATCAGAACGTCATACAAATCATACTGCGCTTCATCGATCAGCATGATATTGCCGAACTTCGGATTGCCGTACTTACCGCCGACCGCCGTAAAGGAAACGATGAATTTCTTAATATCATCGGTCGGCTGCTGTTTCATGGAAGTGAACGGGAAACGGATATAGCCCTTGAATCCGGCAGGCAATGAAATCGCGCCACCGATCGCGACTTTTTGTTTTTCCCAATCGGCGTCGTTGCCCGCGCCCAGTACGTATACCGGTTTGCCGGCAGACAACGCAAATGCGCCGCCGATCCGTACCGTATTGGCGGTATCGGGCAAAGCAACGTACATCAGCAGACCGTTTTTGCCCGTTATGTTCAATTCCTCACGGAAGGCAACCTCTACCCCGTCTTCCGCACCCATGGAAATGGCGGACGAATTTTTGGGGCTTACGGTATATAAGCTTCCGCCCTTGAAGAAATCACAGTTTTCGGATGAAACCGTGACCGTTCTGGCAACGTTACCGCAGGCCAGCACTTCGCTGAGTTCGGGCATCAATGCGGAATAGTAATTATTCCCCGTCAGTTTTATTTCAGCGGCGGCATCGACGCGCATAGTCGGAAGATCCAGCAACGAATGGTTGACGATCATAAACGAACCGACCGACAGTTCACCGTACGGTCCGCCCAGTTCCGTGGGCAGAATATTGATACGGTCAAACGACAGCGTATCCTTCAACGGTTCGCCCGAATCATCGACAAGACCGGCATACGGAATGCGGACCCAACCCGAAAAGTCAGCCGGAATTTCCATTCTGCCGCTTTCGTCGGCTGTGGCGCTTAAGTCGGAGGCCAAGCGGTCTTAGGAAGACAACTGTGGTACCCAACTCCTTGGCTCACAGAACGACATGGCTACGATCCGACTTATCATCGACAAGACCGGCATACGGAATGCGGACCCAACCCGAAAAGTCAGCCGGAATTTCCATTCTGCCGCTTTCGTCGGCTGTGGCGCTT
>JAZRWX010000316.1:0-2586 GCA_045599905.1 Acutalibacteraceae bacterium | reverse complement strand
TTGTATCTGATTTAATCCCTTTTGCAATAAGTTTGATCTGATAGGATCCGTCGACCGGTTTGAACCGGCATGATTTCAACGGACCGTTTTCCCTTCCTTTATACAATGTTTCAAATTGTGTACCGTTAAATATTTCAATTTCATAGTCCGACCCATCAGAAACGAATTCAACCGTTTGGAACCGGTAAATACCACCGAAATTCACAATAACACCGTCAGAATCATCAATAATCCTGCAGGAAGGAAGTTTTACCAAATTGATCTTTTTATCTGTCGAAGCGGATGTTTCAAAAACCTCCCCGGAAATACAATATAAATTAAAATCGCCGAATTGCGGTGTACCGCAGGATTCAAGAACGCGAATACGAACCGCCGTAGCAAAGACTGAATCAAAATATTCACATCGGCAAAAACCGATACTCTGATGAGTAACCAGTTCTTTCCAAATGCCGTCACACAGAGCCTCAACCGAAAA
Organism: Acutalibacteraceae bacterium; assembly: GCA_045599905.1. Classification (GTDB taxonomy): domain Bacteria; phylum Bacillota; class Clostridia; order Oscillospirales; family Acutalibacteraceae; genus UBA737. Next base: position 2,111 of record JAZRWX010000316.1, on the reverse strand, counting down.
ACTTCTTACCCTCTCACCGTTCTCAATAATTTCACCGATACGATAACAATTCAACTCAACGGCCCGTGGAAATTCAACCTGAATTCCATCCGAAGTAACCGTTTTTTTGCCCTGAAGCGACAAATCATTGCAAAATGCCATATTCAGACGGTTATTCCACTCCGCTAATGCAGATATATCACCCTCGCATAACAGACCCTCGACGTTCGGCGGAATATTCAGCAAAATCCCGCAATTACGTCCAACCGAATCAAACCAGTACTGCACCAATTCCCCGGGTGATTTGACCCGGCTATCCTGCTCGGGATGATAAAACCACCCCGGACGGATAGACATATCACACTCGGCGGGAATATAACGATCACCGTTTGGATCGCCCGTGTTCATTTCCGCAGTCAATTCTTTTTGTACCGATTCACCTCGAATCGTCGCAAAACACGGATCGCCGGCAATTCCTTTTTCATTGCCGACCCAACGAATATCAACATACGGAGTCGCATCCAAAGACCCGAAAATAGTCGCATCCGGCTGCAATGTATGAATCAAGTCTGCCCAGCGTTTCCAATCGTATTCTGTTTCCGTGCTGCCGGCACCGTCCCACCAGACTTCCCAAATCTTGCCGTATCCGGTCAGCAATTCGGTCAATTGATTGCAGTAATACTCATTATACGCCGCACTTCCCCAATCTTTATAATTTCGATCCCACGGAGAAAGATAAAAGCCGGCCTTAACACCGTATTCAGCGCAAGCATTTGTAAATTCCCGGACCACATCCCCTTTTCCGTTTTTATAGGGGCTGTTTTTCATGCAGTGCTCCGTAAATCGGCTTTGCCAGAGGCAAAAACCGTCGTGATGTTTGGCTGTAAGAATTGCCGCTGAAAATCCGGCATCTTTAATGGCTTTGATCCATTGATTACAATCCAAATGCGTCGGATTGAAGAGGGCGGGATCTTCGGTTCCGTCACCCCATTCCATCCCCGTAAAAGTATTAATGCCGATATGGAAAAATGCGGTTCGCTCACGCTGATACCATTCCAGTTGTCTGCTATTCGGTACAGGAATCATTTTCAATCCTCGATTTTTGCTTTTTTTGTTATGATCTTATAAATCTCGTCAACGTTGAACTTCGGTTTTCGACTGTAAGTATAAAGACCGTTTTGTTCCTGTTCAACATCGGTCAACTGCGTATAACAGAATCCGCAGAAACGCTCATTTTCCAAAAGCGCGTCGGTCAATCCTTTCAATCGTTCCATGAATTCTTCTTTTGTTTTAGGTCCGTTTCCATAGCCCCATCCGGTTTGATCGTCGGTCCATCCAATACCGCCGTATTCACTCATTATGATCGGCTCTCCCGCATAACGTTGAACGCCCTTGGCATGCTCATGTTCCCACAATTCATTGCCCCTCAGGATTTTTTCATATTTTGAACGGAGGATTTGCGGATTCTGTTCATAATCGTGCAGATCATAAACGTCAGTCTTAACATGAAACCATCCACTTGCATCAATGCAGGGACGTGTCGGATCCAACTCTTTGGTCGCACGCCAGACAGTTTCGATAGCCGGATCGTATTGGCCGCGCTGCGTCTCATTGTGCGGACACCACATAACAATACAAGGGTGATTCGCATCACGCCGAACCTCCTCGGTCCATTGCGGAAGCATTGAATACAAGGACATCGGATCGCTGCAATTCAAGCCCCAATCCGGGAATTCGCCCCACACCATATAACCCAACCGGTCACAATGATAAAGATACCGTTCCTCAAAAACCTTTTGATGCAGCCGCGCGCCGTTAAAGCCCATTTCCATTGAGATTTCAATATCGTGAATTAAGTCCTGATCGTCAGGCGCGGTGTAAATGCCCGCCGGATAAAATCCCTGATCCAAGACCAGGCGCTGGTAAACGGATTTACCGTTTATCCTGAATTTATACCCGTCAAAAGCCACTTCCCTAAGGCCGAAATAACTGTTGATGCGATCATCACCATAGGCAATTTCCAAATCATACAGTCGACCGTGTCCCAATTCCCACAAGTGGGTTTCGGAAAGCGGTATTCAAGGATGTGCACGAACCGATCATTGACCGGGATACCTTTGAGCAAGTACAAC
>JAZRWX010000315.1:0-3272 GCA_045599905.1 Acutalibacteraceae bacterium | reverse complement strand
TCCGCCGTATGGTGCATTTCCGCCGTGCGGATCTGAATTTCAAACGGCACACCTTCCCGGCTTAATACCGTGGTATGCAAAGACTGATACATATTGGGTTTCGGGGTGGAAATATAATCCTTGAACCGGTTAGGGATCGGGCGGAACATATCATGCATGACACCCAGAATATTATAGCAGTTCGCCACGGTGTCGGTAACGACACGGATGGCGTAAACGTCGTAGATCTCCTCGAAATCCTTTCCCTGCATATACATTTTGCGGTAAATGCCGTGAATGGATTTTACACGCGCCTGAAAAGACATCTGCACGCCCGGCATGGCGACCTTTAACCGTTCTTCGATGCGCAGGCGGATATCCGACAGTGTTTTTTCCAGATCGTCCTTCCGTAGACGAAGCATATTCTCGATTTCGCCGTACGCCACGGGATCCAGGTGTTTCAGCGCCAGATCTTCCAGTTCCTCTTTGACCCAGCGGATACCGAGCCGGTGCGCGATCGGCGCGTATACTTCAAGCGTTTCGACCGATTTGTCACGCTGTTTCTGTTCGCGCATACCGTCCAGCGTCCGCATATTGTGCAGGCGGTCCGCCAGTTTGATGATGATGACACGGATATCGCGCCCCATGGCGATCAGCATTTTACGCAGACTTTCCGCCTGCTGCTGTTCCTTGTTGGTAAAGGAGAGCCGACCGATCTTGGTCACGCCGTCCACCAGCATTGCAACGTCTTCCCCGAACGTCCGTTTCAGATCTTCCAGCGTTGTTTTGGTGTCCTCGACAACGTCGTGCAGCAGTGCCGCCGCGATCGACTGACTGTCCATGCCCATGGACACCAGAATTTTGGCGACATGATACGGATGGCTGTAATAGGGTTCCCCGGTGAAACGCTTCTGACCGGTGTGCGCGCGGACGCAGAAATCAAACGCCCGTTCGATCATTTCATAATCGTACGCGCCGCCCTGCTGATGCATTTGTTCGGCTAAATCTTCATAATCCCGTCTTTCTTCGTCGTTCATTCACAGGTTCCCCCTTTCGTCAGTCTGATATAGGTCGGTGCCTTTTCCAACGCGGTTTTCGCCGCACCGGCAACAGCGCCGTAACAATCGTTTTGCAGGGATATCAGTTCCAGTTCCCGCAGGACGGTCAGCGCGATCTGCGTTTTGGCCAGTCCGGGGGATTCCAGCGTGATATGTTTCAGCCGTTCGGCACCGATCGGCTGTTTCTGGATCAGACGGTAAACCGTGCCGATCTCTTCCCGCGAAGGGATCAATTCCTCCGGCAGGGGCGCGCCGCGCAGATAATCATGGTACGCGAACAGTTCGTCAAACAGCCGGTCCTCATTCAGTCCGCTGACACGCAGCGCCCGAACCCGTACCGAAAGCGACCGGATCCCCTGATAAATATTTTCGCTGAGCGTGACCGCAAGATCCAGCAGATCCCCCGTCGCGAAGCAGAATTGCTGTGGTGTAACACCGAACAGTAGTGCCTGGAACGGCGTGTCATTTTTGGTGAAAAGAAGTTTCAGATGTTTTCCGCCGCCGATCGGCGTGATCTTTTCCAGCGTGACGCCGAATAATCCGAAAACCGGCGCGGGATTTCCCATGCCGAAAGGTTCCAACAGTTCCAGCGCGTCGATCATATCGACCGACATGGCTGACGGATTCAGCCGCAGATCAACGGTCAACTGCGGAATCACCTGCGGCAGTGTTTTGGCGTAATCATTGATTTCCCGGCGGAAACGGTCCATGTCTTCGCACCGGACACCCATGCCGGCAGCCAGTTCGTGACCGCCGAATTTGACCAGAATATCGGCGCAGGCATTCAGTGCCTCATAAAGCGAGAATCCGGGAAGACTTCGTCCCGATCCTTCCGCCGTTTCGCCGTTTTCCGAAAGCACCAGCGCCGGTTTTCCGTAATGTTCCACCAGTTTGGACGCCACGATACCGACCACGCCGGGATGCCACGGTTTCCCCGACACCACAATCACACGGTCGTACTGATAACCGTTTTCCTCGATCGCACGGCAGGCCTCGGCAAAGATTTGCCGCTCGGTCTGCTGACGGACGGCATTGGCGCTTTCCAGTTCGTTGGCAAGGCCGATTGCTTCATGGATATCGGTACTGCAAAGCAGGCGGAACGCCGTCATTGCAGAGCCCATGCGCCCCGCCGCGTTGATGCGCGGTACCAGTCCGAACGACAGATTGCCCGAAGTAATCGCGGAACGGTCCACGCCTGCCACGTTCATTAAAGCCGAAAGTCCGGTACGGGGATTATTTTTCAATGCCGCAACACCGGCACGCACAACGGAACGGTTTTCGTTGCACAGCGGCATAACGTCCCCGACGGTGGCGACCGCCAGCAGATCGGCATACCGCGACAGCATCTGTTCCGGTTCACGGTCTTCCAGAACACAGACTAGTTTGAACGCGACCTCCGCGCCGCAGATTTCCTTAAAAGACGACGGACAGTCCGCCCGGTGCGGATCAACGATCGCCGCAGCCGCCGGCAGGTGTTCGGGCGGCAGGTGATGATCGGTCACGACCACGCGCATTCCCAGTTCATTGGCACGGGCGATTTCCGCCACGCAGGCAATGCCGTTATCGACCGTAACGATCAGTTTGACGCCCTGTTCCGCCAGCCGTTCCACCGCCGCGCAGTTCATACCGTACCCTTCCGCCGTGCGGTCCGGAATATAGGCGACCGCGTCCGCGCCGCGCCCTTTGAGATAATCGACCAGCAGTGTCGTGGCGACCACACCGTCACAGTCATAGTCACCGAATACGGCAATGCGTTCCCCGTTTTCGACCGCCCCGTTCACGATTTCCGCCGCGCGGTCAATATCCGCCAGTTCATGCGGATCGCACAACAGCGGTTCTTCGTCGAAAAACTGTTCAATATCCTCGGGGAAGGTCATGCCCCTGCCGACGGCGATCGCCGTCGTAAAAGGATCGGTATCGCATTCCGCCGCCAGTTCTTTGACCAGCGCTTTATCCGGCGCTGTAACGATCCATTTTTTGAAAGCCATGACGTTCCCTCCTTAAATTAGATAATATTTATTTTATTTTACCACTCTTGCTATATTTTTGCAATCAAAAAATAAATTTACCCTTACAATATATTGCCGGCCGCTTTGTATGTGTTACAATGATGTGTGACAAAGAATAAAAAAAGGATAGCGAATAGAGCGAACCTGTGTTAAGGTAGAGTTGTCGAGACAAAACCGAAAGGCAGGTCACCCTATTCGCTATGAATAAGATAACACAAGATATGCG
>JAZRWX010000314.1:0-11391 GCA_045599905.1 Acutalibacteraceae bacterium | reverse complement strand
CGTTGGTATTCAGCGGAACGATCAGATCCCCGCCCTGAGCCGAAACGGTAAGTCCCCAAATGGAGAATTCTTTGGCTTGTGTGCCAATATTTTTAATGCTCATAATGACCTGCATATCGGCGCCGGTCTCCGATATTTTGATTTCCATCGTTTTTGCAAGACCGACTTCGGTTTCCGGATTCGGTGTGAAGACGGCACCGTTATCGGTCAGCGTATAGGCGACGGGATCACTATCCGGATAATACGTTTCCGGGTAGGATTCCGGCGAAGCCCAGATACGGTGACCGCCAAAGTTTTCCCAGCATTTTTCCGTGCCGAAAAAATCGGTGAATTCCCGGTCGGTCATCGGATCGAACGCGGAACGTTCATCACGCATAAAGTTTTGACCGCCGACTTTTCCGAAACGGATGATACGCGGTCCGAGGTCAACGGTTACGTATGCCTCGATCGTGCCGTTGGTTATGCACAGCACCTTACCGTATGCCTTGTAATTGTCCAGTAGTTTTTTCTCAATCATTTGAAACACTCCGTTCTCAATAATTTCATTTTATACTCCAAACCGCAGGAAAGCGGTTTTTTTAATGAAAGGGCATATAAATTGGTGGCGCGGCATTCGGTGTCGAATACGGTTTTGGCCGCACCGTCCAGTTCTTTTAATTGTGCGGCACGCGTAACGATCAACGCGTCGGTATTCAGTTCTTTGATGATTTTTTCACCGTTTTCATTAAATCCGAGAATGCGCACGTAGGGCGGTACTGTTTTGAAGCACGCGCACGGTATGTCCAGGTAAGCTGATAAAACCAGTCTGCGAATCCTGGCAAGGGAATACCGTTTGGTTTTTACGGAACGGTATAGTTCCTCCAAACCGGTCGCGTTCTGAACCGAAAAATACAGTTTGTTTTCCAATCCTTCGCTGATGTCCGGCAGTTTGGCAAAATCGGCGTTTGTTTTGGTGCGCAGAACGGATAGAATCGCCGTTTCGATCCGATTGATATCCGAAACCTGTTCTTCACGGATAAAACCACGTAATTCAATCGGCATATATCGTTCGGCAAATCCAAAATCACCCTGAATGATGTGTTCCCGAAGCAGGGAAGAAGAAACGGTATTCGGGTGGATGTTTTTTGAATCGTGTTCCGACCCGATGCGTTTGAATGCTAAAAAAGTACCGGTGTATCCAAGTTGACGTGCCGCCAGAATGTATTCGACCGCAAGCGTATCGTTCGGATTGGAAAGGATATTTTCGGGCGCGCCGGATTGAATTGCGGCCTTTTCCCGTGCCGCGGCAAAGGAAATACCGTTGGAAAGTTCTTTGCTTAACAGTGTTCCGAACGTTGGGGCGGATAATACGTCCGCAGTTTTTTCAAGCAGTTTTGCGTCACCGCATTCACTGCCGAAAGCAATTTTTTCGCAGCCGACAGCCATCAGTTGAGCAACGCCGCCCAAAGCGAAATTCTGTGCGGTCGACATGGACCAGCATACCGGTAATTCAACAACAAGATCAGCACTGCATAATAAAGCCGCTTCGGCGCGCTTGCTTTTCGGGATGATCGCTGTATCGCCTCGCTGAACAAAATTACCGCTTAATGCGCAGACGACCGTATCGCCGATTTGGTGCAGGTGGTCGATCAATGCCTTGTGCCCCTTATGAAAGGGATTGAATTCCGCAATAATTCCGGTTATCGGCATTGTGTTACCTCCTGCAAAAATAGCACTTGCAAAATATTTCAAAATAGGGTAATATAAGGTAGTTATGTGTTTTAATGATATATTAACATAATCACTGTAACTTTTCAAGTATTAAGGAGAAAAGCGTATGAAAATCTTTGTTGTAAACGCCGGCAGTTCTTCGCTGAAATATCAGCTGATCGATATGGAAAACGAACAGTTGCTTGCGAAAGGAATCTGTGACAGAATCGGTGTGACCGGCGCAATCAAACATCAGGCGATGGATGGCCGCGTTTATAAGGCGGATATCGATATGTCGGATCATTCCGTTGCTTTTGAAACGGTTGTCTGGGCGCTGACCAAAAGCGATGCAAAGGTGATTGATTCTCTGGATGAAATTTCCGCTGTCGGACACCGTATCGTTCAAGGCGGCAGTATTTTCAAAGAATCCTGCCTGATCACGCCCGAAGTGCTTGCACAGATCGAGGCGTTAAGTGAACTGGCGCCGCTGCACAATCCAGCCAATATTCTCGGCGTACGTGCCTGTCTGAAACTGTTCGGTGAATACGTTCCTCAGGTCGCCGTGTTTGATACCGCGTTCCATCAGACAATGGAACCCAAAGTCTATATGTATGGACTGCCGTATGAGTATTATGAAAAATACGGTATCCGCCGGTACGGCGCCCACGGCACATCCCACCGTTACGTCAGCACACATACCGCTGAATTTGCGGGAAAAGATATCAACAATATGAAAATCATTACCTGCCACCTCGGCAGCGGTTGTTCGATTACGGCGATCAAAAACGGTAAGAGTTTTGACACGTCTATGGGCTTTACACCGTTGGACGGATTTATGATGGGCACCCGTTCCGGTTGTGTTGATCCTTCGGCTTTGACCTATATTGCCGAAAAAGAAAACCTTTCGCCCGCGGATATCAATGAGATCTGTAATAAGAAATCGGGCGTTTTTGGCATTTCCGGTCTGACAAATGACAACCGTGATCTGGTGGAGGCTTCACGCAACGGAAACGAACGTGCGGAACTGGCACTTTCCATGCAGCGCTATCAGATTATTAAATACATCGGCTCCTACATTGCGGCAATGAACGGTGTTGACGCGATCGTATTTACCGGCGGTATCGGCGAAAATAATCCGGATCTGGTTGAAATGCTCTGTGAAAACTTTACCTATCTCGGTGTCAAACTGGATATGTCACAGTTTGTTCGTGGGGAAGATTCCAAAATTTCAAGCAATGACAGTAAAGTGGACGTTTATGTTATTCCGACCGAGGAAGAACTGGCGATCGCCCGTGATACTTTGAGTCTTATCAGTTGAAGGTGAACGCTATGAATATTAATCAAGCGAAGGAATTTATCCGCGCCGGGAAATTCGATGCTGCGTTTTCACGGCTTTATACCGACGTTGACGCGGCTCGTATCCGTTTCACCGATGCCTGTGATGAATACAGCAAGTTGTACGGCGATGACGGTGAAATCCGGTTTTTCAGCGCGCCCGGCCGTACCGAAATCGGCGGCAATCACACCGATCATCAACACGGCTGCGTGTTGGCGGGGAGTGTAAATCTGGATGTAATCGCGGTCGTCAGCGTAAATAATGATCATATTGTTCGTATCAAATCCGCCGGTTATCCGATGGATGAGATCAATTTGGATGATTTATCTGTTCAAAAAAAGGAGACCGGTCACGCGGCGGCGCTGATTCGCGGCGTTTGCGCGGCTTTTCGGCGGAACGGGCTTAAAGTTAACGGTTTTAACGCCTATACGACTTCTAACGTTTTGAAGGGATCGGGATTATCCTCATCCGCCGCATTTGAGGTGCTGGTTTCCAATATCCTTAACGGAATGTTCAACGACGGAAAGGTCGATGCGGTTTCGATCGCGAAATACAGCCAGTTTGCCGAACGCGAATACTTTGGAAAGCCTTGCGGTCTGCTGGATCAGATGGCAAGTTCGGTCGGCGGATTTACATACGCCGATTTCAACGAACCCGCCGAACCGATCGTTGAAAAAATCAATCTTGATTTGCAGGATTACGGTTATACGCTGTGCGTTATCGACACGGGCGGTAACCATGTGAATCTGACGCAGGATTACGCTGATATTACATTAGAATGTAAGGCCATCAGTAATGCGCTCGGCGTTGATTTTCTGCGTGACGCGGACGTTTCCGCTTTTTATGCGAAACTGGGCGAATTGCGCAAGACACACGGAGACCGTGCCGTTTTACGTGCGTTCCATTTCTTTAACGAAGAAGACAGGGTAGACGCACAGCGTTCCGCGTTGAAGGCGGGGAATTTTGAAACCTTCCTGCAAAATGTGAATGCATCCGGTGAATCTTCGTATAAGTACCTGCAAAACCTGTATTCGACTTCCTCTGTTTCGGAGCAGGGTCTGTCGCTCGCCATAGCGCTGACAAAACGTTTTTTGAACGGTAAGGGTGCCTGCCGTGTCCATGGCGGCGGTTTTGCCGGAACGATCCAGTGTTATATTCCGAATGAACTGGTCGATGCATATCGTACTATGATCGAATCGGTCTTCGGTAAGGATTCCTGCGTTCCGTTGATCGTTCGTCCGATCGGCGGCTGCGAAATCATTTCTGAATAAAAATTTAAGCCCACCGTTTGGTGGGCTTTTTTTAATTGATGTATTTTGCCGACGTCTTCAATAACAGTTTTCGGAATGAACTGTTTTGCGAAAAGAGGATCAGATTAACGGTGATCTGAATGACGGTCATTGCCGCAGCCTGAACAATTCTCGTCGGCAACGATGCGAAATAGGGTACGTGATATAATACAGATATCCAAATGGAGTTTAGCAGAACGGAACCGAAAATCTGATTCAGCAATATACAGATAATGATTCGTACGGCGGTTGCGTTTTTATGCAGAAAATACGCTGTGCATAAACCGATCAGTACCGCTGTCAGCGTAAATCCCGGGAAATAGGCGCCCTGCGGGAATAAAATCGCGCCGAGAATATCGCCAAGACCGGCAACCACCATGGTGTACGGAATTCCTAACAGCACGGCGGATAGGGAAAGGGCAACGAACGAAAAACCGTACCGCTGATTGAACGTATTGAACGAAAGAAAGCGTTCCAATACGATACGCAGTGCCACAAACAATGCTGCAAGGATCAATTTGAATAGCTGATTTTTGTTTTTCATAAAGAAAACCTCCTTTTACCCGTTTTCCGAATAAAAAGGAGGTCATTTCCTGTTTAGACGGCAGCGGGATGCGACCGTCGAACCGTGGAAAACTCCTTCGTCCGCCCGGCAACTCCCCGTCCGTGCGGCACTTTACGCCCGAAAGTCTACTCTGCTTTTACAGTATTATAGCATATTGAAAAGAAAAATCAATAGTTTTCCGCGTGAATTTCAAAATAACTTTGCGGATGTGCGCAAACAGGGCAGACTTGCGGCGCGGCAGTACCGACAACGATATGACCGCAGTTGCGGCATTCCCAGACCTTGACTTCGCTTTTGGAAAATACTTCCTGCGCTTCGACATTGTGCAGTAAAGCACGATAGCGTTCTTCGTGCGCTTTCTCAATGGCGGCAACAGCGCGGAATTTGTAAGCCAATGCGGTAAAGCCTTCTTCTTCGGCAGTTTTCGCGAAACCTTCGTACATATCGGTCCACTCGTAATTTTCACCGTCAGCCGCCGCTGCGAGATTTTCAGCGGTATCGCCGATACCGTTCAATTCCTTAAACCACATTTTTGCGTGTTCTTTTTCGTTATCAGCGGTTTTTAAGAACAAAGCGGAAATCTGTTCAAAACCTTCCTTTTTCGCCTTGGAAGCGAAATACGTGTACTTGTTGCGCGCTTGCGATTCACCGGCAAAAGCGGCTTCAAGATTTTTTTCGGTTTGTGTACCTGCATACGGATTTTTGCTCATGATGATGACCTCCAATAATTTTTGAATATTATAGCATATTATTTCCCAACTTGCAAATTATAAGTGATTTTTTTCAACATTTATTTACTCAATAAATGTTTCCGATAAATTTTTGCTTAAAAGTTATTTTGGTGTTGACAATCCGGTCGGTATATGTTATTATATTCAAGTCGCAAACGGAGAGGTGTCCGAGCGGTTTAAGGAGCTGGTCTTGAAAACCAGTGACTCGCAAGAGCCAAGGGTTCGAATCCCTTCCTCTCCGCCATTTTCTCTCTGAATATTATTATTTATTGTCGTAACACGGAGTAGTACTCAAGTGGTGACGAGGCTCCCCTGCTAAGGGAGTAGGTCGGGTAACCGGCGCGAGAGTTCAAATCTCTCCTACTCCGCCAACAAAAAAGCACTTGCTATTGCAAGTGCGTTTTTATGTTTTAGTTAAGTACGAACGTACTGCAATTCATGATCCCGAAAAGAAACAGTCACATTTATTTCTCTGCGAATAGGAAGTATTTAACGAACTTCTTTCCCGGTGCGAATATAATGGAATTCCTGAACGGCGGAAAAAGTTGCAACCCCGCAGGTCAAAACCATTAGCGTTACACCCGGTTGCCGTGGAAATTGACCGATACAAAGTTGAATTGCAAACAGAAGAATACCGGATATTTTGTTCATAACAGTATGTTCTGAAACAAAGTGTTTATGAATAATGAAGCCACTGATAATGTTGATGAATTTTACGACCGCAATACAGATGATCCAGATGAATAGCCACGTCGGAATACATATCGCCCGCACAGTTTTTATTATAACGATCATTATAAAGACAATATCGGCCACAGTATCAAAATGTGCACCGAATTGGGTTTCTTTTCCAATACGTCTTGCAATCATCCCGTCAAGTACGTCGCTGATGCCGCCGAGAATATAAAGTCCATAAAAGCATGTTGAGAATGTCGGACAAAAAATCAGAGCCAATGCACAAACAATTCTGTTGCCTGTTATCACGTTTGCCACAATCTATATCCTTTCACAGCCTTGATAAAAACGTATTTGTTCTTTTATTCCGGTAACCAAAACAGAATTGCATTTTTGATCAAAAATGCAATCCTGTTGTGGTGCGAGTGTTCATAAGGGATTTGGAAAACAACACTTACCGTACAGTCATATTTCTAAAACGCACATTTCTATTAAATCCTCTTTTGCGGTACAATGTTCTCGCAAAGGAGGATTTTGCTATGAAAGTAAAAGATGTTGAACACAAAGTTAAGTTGGATGATTTTGAGCACCATGTTTTAATTAACTGCGTCAATACCGCAAGAACGGTGTTCATCGTGCAAGGAAAGCCAACCGAAGATGTTGATGAATTGCTTATAAAAATCATCAATGCACCGTCAAAGAAAGTGAGTGTGAGAATATGAAAGGCGAATTTGTTAATAGTATCGGAATCCGGGGACAACGCCATTACAACTATCTGAAAAGGAAATCACCAACCGTTATCAATGTCATGCGTATGGAGGGTAAATTTGAGCAGTATCTCCGAGACATTGACCGTGATGCAGAGGAAATGTTTTCTCAGTTGGTAAAACACCTTGCCGAGCGAGATGGCATCACGGAAGTACTGAAAGCCGCTGCCCAGATGGAATGGGTACGCCGTATGAACGCTGTCCGAGCACAAGCGACCGAAATCGTCAACAAGCAGCTGATCTTTGTATGATAACGCTTGAAGATTTGTGGTACGGAAACATCAACCCGAACGAGCAGTTTCTTGAAGAAAACGAAAAGTTGAAGGAGCTGCTCCCCATCATGGCAAAGGACAGAGAAAAACTCTCGGCAGGACTTTCGCCGGAGCAAACGGAATGGCTCGACAAGTACGACGACATTATTAACGAAATGCATTCCAACGCCGAAATAGAAGCATTCAAATACGGCTTCCGGCTTGCAACAGCACTCCTCATTGAATCAACTGCATAATTCTATTCTAGCGGGGCTTCGGCTCCGCTTTTTTAGATTTTTGTGAATTTTTAAGGTTATGCCTTGATTTTTATGAAAAAATCATTTATAATGTAACCGATATATCGGTGCTTTTTCCCGATATATCGGTTTTACCAATATCGCACTTAGAGGTGGAAAAATGATATCATATAACCGATTATGGAAAATGTTGATCGATTTAAATCTAAAGAAAAAAGATTTAAAAGATATGACCGGAATTGGTTCAACAACAATGTCGAAACTAAATAATAACGAACCAGTTTCTATGGATGTAATGTTAAAGATTTGTATGGCTTTAAACTGCAATATTGGCGATGTTATGGATGTGATATTATGACTACTCCAAATAGACTAAAAGGTATTTCTTTATTTTCAAGTGCTGGTATTGGCGAAACATACTTTAAAGATGTCGGAATTGACATAAAAGTTGCCAATGAGTTATTAAGCAAACGTGCAGATTTATACAAAGCAATCAACCCCGACACAACAGTGATTTGCGGGGACATTACAAGCGATGAAATATTTAATAGAATTATTGAAGCATGTCCAGACAAGGTCGACTTTCTTTTGGCATCTCCTCCTTGTCAAGGAATGAGTGTTGCTGGAAAAAATCGAAATCAAAAAACCATGGAAGCGGATGAACGAAACTATTTAATTACTTATGTTGTTAAGGCAATAAAAGCAACAAAACCTGACTTTGTTTTGGTAGAAAATGTTCCTACATTACTCAAACTCAAATTGCAATATGCCGGAAAATATAGAACGGTTTTAGATATTTTAAAGTATGAATTTGATACGCAGTATGAAATAGATAGCAAGATCGTTGATTCCGCAGATTATGGCGTTCCGCAAACAAGATTAAGAGCAATCATTAAAATGAATCTCAAAGGCAAAAAATGGGCGTGGCCGGCAAAAAAAGACAGGTTAACTGTTAGAGATGCAATTGGACACTTGCCTTCATTGGAAGCGGGAGAAGTATCTAATATAAAATGGCACTTTGCTCGTAAGCATTCTCAAGAAAATGTATTGTGGATGAAACATACACCAACAGGAAAATCGGCATTTTCCAATCCTGTATATTATCCACAGAAGAAAGACGGCACACGAATAAAAGGATATGAATCGTCATACCGAAGAATTAGGTGGGATGCTCCGGCACCTACAATCACGATTAGAAACGATTGTATTGCATCACAAAGGAATGTTCATCCCGGGATGCTTCTTCCTGACGGTACATACTCTGATGCCCGAGTATTAACTCCATTAGAATTAATGCTTTTAAATTCTCTTCCTGCTGATTGGAATATCCCTGATAACACTCCAGAATTATTGATTAGACAATGTATAGGCGAATCAATTCCACCGCTTATGCTAAAAGAAATAGTAAGAGGTATTGAGCTATGAATAAAATTAAAGCTATTTCCTTATTTTCAAGTGCCGGAATAGGAGAACTGTTGCTGAATAATACAAATGTCGAAGTTGTTGCAGCAAATGAATTATTGCCCAAACGTGCGAAATGCTATCAGCATTTTTATCCAAATGCTGATATGCATTGCGGTGATATAACTTTAAGTGAAACAAAAGAGTATATGATCGCTTCTGCTAAGAAGCACGGTGCAAAAATGTTGATAGCCACACCTCCTTGCCAAGGCTTAAGTACTTTAGGCAAGAACAAAAAACAAATTCACTATGAAAAAGATAAACGCAATTATCTTATTCTTTCCGCTTTTGATGTTATTGACAACTGTGATTTTGACTACATACTTATTGAGAATGTCCCAACTTTTTTAGAAATGTATTTTCCTTATGAGAACGATTGTTTTAAACTTGAGGAAATTTTAAACAAACGATATGCCGATAAGTATGTGATTGAGGCTCGTGTATTAAATGCTAAAGATTATGGTATTTGTCAATCAAGACCAAGAGCAATTATTAAATTATATAAACACGGTTTGAAATGGTCATGGCCTGTTTCGGAACCGGAAATTCCTTTGCAAGATGCTATTGGACACTTACCCTCTTTGGAATCAGGAGAATCTTCGGATATTCCCTGGCACTTTGCAAAAACACACAACAAAAGAACGGTATTGGCACTGAAGCATACCCCTACGGGCAAAAGTGCTATCGCTAATGAAATATACTATCCCAAAAAAGAAGATGGAACTCGTATAAAAGGATTTCACAATACATTCAAACGAATGCAGTGGGATCAGCCCTGCCCCACCAGAACCACTTTTAGTGGGAGTATGAGTTCACACAACAATGTTCATCCCGGAAGATTGTTGCCTGATGGTACATATTCAGATGCAAGAGTCTTGACACTTTTGGAAACATTCATTGTTTCATCAATTCCCGAAAATATAGATTTCCCCAAAGACTCAACCGACACTTTTATCAGAACTGTTATCGGCGAATCCATACCGCCCAAGCTTATGATGAAAGTTATTGAAAAAATTGGAGAGCAGGTAGAATTATGCCGATAATGGTAGAAAGAAATAAATGGATACTTTACAAGCATACATCAAGTTATGAACTTATTAAAGCAGTAGCGCTTGATGTGAAAAACAGTTGCAAAACTGATATTTCTAATGTAGAGCGAGAAAGGATGCAGGAGCGACTTGCTGCATTAAATTTATATAAAACAAGAAATCCAAAGGCGAAACCTCTTGACTCTATAAACCATCGAATTAACACACTTGAATACTTTATGTTTGGTTATGAAGATAATACGGACGGCAAAAAATTCATGTTTAGCCCGTTGGGTAATCTATTTCTCAAACACATAAATGATGAGGAAAAACTTGTTAAGATATTTACAACAATGCTTTTTGCAATACAATTTCAGCATCCGGCAAGCGGAACAGATAAAGAGTTTCAGCTTTTTCCATTTAGGTTGATTTTTAAACTATTGCTTGATAGCAGATTAGGCGGAAAACTTCACAATTATGAATATGCGCTCCTAATTGCATTTGTCAATTCTATGGATGACACAAAATATGAGAAATTAGTTTCTGATATATTAGATTTAAGGAAAAAGACAAATGAAGAAATAGCCGAAATGTATCAAAGTGACGAACACACATATGTTAATGCTGTTTACGAATGGGAGTATTATACCTGTAAATTGTTATCAACAATTGGAATAATCAATGCGGTTAAAAGCGAAAAAATTTGCAATCTATATCATCCAACAAAAACAGGGAGTCACAGTAATCCTACAAAAAGGACTGCACGAGATGGCTATATTTCATTATCTAGTACTGTAAAAAATTTCGTAAATGTGCTACTTAACAAATATTCCTTTGCACAAGAACCTTTAAAACTTGACGATAATGAACGAATGACATTGGATGTGGTAAAAGAAATATACAGTTTCTACCCTACTGAATTAATGAAAGAAATAGGCGAAAGCGATGAATTGTCGTCCTTACTTGAGTTGCCAAAGTTAATTGAGGAATATTCAAATAATCCTGATAATGATACAGCGTATTTGTTTGAGGAAGTACTAGACGAAGGATTCAGTATGTTTTATAATGTTGAAACAAGGCGAATTGGTGGAGCCGGACATACAGATATTGAATGTTTGTACTTGACTAAGAAAAAGAAATTTGCAGTTGAATCTAAATCCACAGCAAATAAACTTAGCGGCATCAATATTGGCAGATTGCGTGAACATCGAGAAGAAATAGGCGGCGATTATACTATTGTAATTACCCCGAGATATGTACCTGCCGCTAAGCGTGATATAAAAGGTACTGATGTTGTAATTATTTTGGCAAGCACATTTGCAGAGTACCTATACAATCATAT
>JAZRWX010000313.1:0-12313 GCA_045599905.1 Acutalibacteraceae bacterium | reverse complement strand
GAAGACCGCCGTCCTCATACGTGCAGGTCAGCGCCAGCGACGCACGGTCTTCGACCGCTACAACGAAATCACCGTATTCCGCGGTGGTTACGTAAATGACCGCACCGCAGCGGGAGCAGGCGCAGGAGCCGTTACGGATATTTTCAAACGTGTAGTTGTGACCCGTTGGGGCGATAATACTGCCCGCGGTCGATTTGCCGCAGACGGTGCATACCTTTTTGCCGCTGAAACCGGCTTCCGTGCAGGTAGCCGCCCTTGATTGGGTCTGCCACTGATGTTCATGATCGGTCCAGGTAGCGGTCAGTTCTTCGGTCGTGCCGCCGATCACCGTCGTGTTCCAACCGTCAAAGAACTGTCCGTCCGTCCGGTTGAAGGGGCAGGGGATCTCTTCGGCCGCCATTCCCGTCACCACGACACATTGTGCTGTTTTACCGGTTCCGTCATTGGCGTTCAGTGTGATCGTCCGGTCGCCGAAATATCCGCCGTGCCAAGCCGTGGAAATCTGCGGGAAGGTATCATCCGGCGTGACCAGCAGACAGCGGTCACCGACCGTACCCATGCCTTCCAGCGCGTTCGGACTTTGGGCGAAGCGGTCTTCGTCGGTTCGACCGTGCAGTACCAGTGTTTTGGCAGGGTTGTTTTTCAGGTATTGACCGGAAAGGGGATCCGCCTTTGCGGGGATCCTTACGGTTTTGTCGGTGCCGGTGACCAGTGCGCCGTACACCTGCGAGCAGGTCATCGTGCCGCGGCGGACCGCGGTGCAGTCCTGATAACCGTAGTTTAATTTGATGTGCCAGTCGATAATGGATTCATCGTACTGACATTCTTCGGTATTGCTGAAATAAAACATTTCGTCACACGTCATCGCAAAGGCCTCTTCATAGAGGGCACGCGCGGCAAGGACAGCGTCTGTATTACTGCTGCCCGAAGAGATGTCGAACAGTCCGCCGGAAACCTTGTCATGGATCGCGAAATACGCATCATCGGCATCGCTGTTTCCGACGTTGACCGTTGCCGTTCCGCCGGCGGGGAAATAGTGGCAATATTTTGACGCGCTGACGATGTTCGTCATCTGCACGCCGGGATTCAGCGCAAAGGTCTGATTCAGACGATAATCACTCACGATATCCCGCAGACCGTGATTGTCATCGTCCCCAAGCGGATACGCAACACCGTTTGCGATCAGATAATCCGCAAAAGACTGTCCCGCGGCGGCGTTTTCTCCGTACAGACAGTACAGCATCGCGGTATCCTGCAAGGACAGCAGGCCGTCCGAAGAAACCGTGTTTTCCGGTTCGGAAACATCGGTCACGGTCCAGGGCGTTCCGGTTGCGTCATAATTGTGGGAAAGACTTTTTACAACGTCTTTTTTCTCGGTCTTTACAGAACCGACGTACTGATCAAAGGTCGCCGTCATCGAGGAGGAAACTTTGATTTCATGATACTCAACGATGCGGTTCAGTGCATAGCAGTAGTTGTTGTTTCCGGTCAGGAAAGATTTTGCATACGTAAGCGTGCTTTCCAGGGTGGCAAGCAGGTCTTCACATACCGCGGTGATTTCGGCTTCGGTGGGCGCGTCTGCTAACTGCATGACCGAAGAAGCAAAGAGCCCGTAGTTGATATTCATCAGGTTGAAATATCCGCAAAGCGTTTCCACTTCGTCCCGTACTTCACCCTCAAAACCGTGGGTCAACGCCAGCTTGTGAAGTTGTGCCGTCATGGGCGATACCTTGTCACGTTGACCGGTCATGTACTCACAGTAGGAGGTATAAGCGCTTTTTACGCGGGAAGCGAACGAGGCACCGCCCGTTCCGGCGGAAAGTCTGCCCGGCTCGTAATTCACATAATTATACATGGTCGCGAAACCGAGCGTGTTCATCAGATCATCGGCGATCTCCTGCGCGCGGGCTGTTTTTCCGTCCGGATCCAAAGCACGCCATTCCGCGTCGAAACCGTCGTACGCTTCTAATGCGGCATGGTCAGCGGCATCGTAAACCGCCAGCGCGATCGCTTTTGGAAGCAGTTCGGTGTAGTTGTCCGAATTTACGGGACGCATGATCGCTAAACGGTCATGCAGATACCGTGACGGCAGTGTGATCACATCGGCGATCCGTTCTTCATCACAACTCCATGACGGACGGCCCGGCATGGAAACGGCGGCAGACGGGCAGGGCAGGTTTTCTCCGCTGTAAACAAGGTCACCGTCCGCGTTGTAAAGGGCGCGCAGAGCCAGTTTGTCATAACTGTCCGCACCGCTCCATAACCGCGCGTAGTCGATGAACATATCACGGACACCGTAATTATACGCCGTTTGCAGTTGACGAAGCGGGTCTTCGACATTGTCACAGAAATTCTGCCACATTGTCTGATATTCCATATACTGCGTTTCGTCAAAATCCAGGTGCATTTCGTTGAAATTCTCGATCAAAGATTGCTCGATTCGGCGGCAGGATTCATTGATATCGCTCACTTGAAGACTGACGGATTCAAGCCGATCCAGAATACTTTGCAGTTTGGTCTGCGTCGGGTCTTCCATGGCACCGATCATCCGCAGAAAAATCACACTGCCGTTGATCGCGGTCAACACCGATCCGAACTTGCCGATGCAGTCAAACATCAAGTTCACCGTGCTTTTCCAGCCACTCGCGGCAGCCGCCGCCTGACCGATGCCCGGAAGGTTGCCCAGCTGGTGTTCCACCTCATCCAGCACGTCTGACGCGTTTCCGAACGCCTCGCCCAGGTCATCCGGGCCTGCCGCGAACGTCTGCACAGGAACAAAAGTGAGCATCAGAGTCAAACAAAGCAACAGACTGACGATTCTTTTTTTCATACACTTTCCTCAAATCATTAAAATTTTGTATATTAATATAATTATAATACAATTATCGGGGGATTTCAATATCCGCTATCAGTTTCGGGTTTCCGGATTAATGCTTTCCAGGGAATATCCGATATTTCGTGTTGCCTTGATCTGGATATTCGCGTTGAGCGCGGTCAGTTTTTTGCGCAGGTATGAAATATATACCCACACGACGTTGATCTTTGAATCGGTATCGAATCCCCAGATTTTTTCCATGAACCGTTCGGAAGAAAAAATCTGTCTGGGGTGGGTCATCAGAATTTCGATGATCTGGAATTCCCTGTTGGAAAGTCGGATATCGCCGCTGTCGGAGGACAATTCAAAGGTGGAGCGGTTTAGCGTGATGTTTCCGACTGTGATTTTTTTATCGGTTTCCAACCGGGAACGGGTCATCGCGTTCAGAACGGCCAGCAGCAGATTTTCGTTCAGCGGTTTCGCAAGGTAATAGTCGGCGCCGCTGTTCAGTCCGTTAGCGATCTTGTCGGGATCACTGCTGTTGCCGATCAGCAAAACGGGGATCGCATTGCCGTCAGTGCGCATTTTCTTTAACACGGACACGCCGCCCGATTCCGGCAGGGTGTCGCTGAAAATGGCGGCGTCATAGTTTCCACTTGCAAGATAGATCAGCGCGTTTTCAGCGTTGTATACGGTGTCGGCGGAATAATGTACGCCGTTCAACAGTTTCAGTATTGCTTTCGCAAGCGAGCGGTCGTTTTCCGCGATCAGTATTCTCATAACATCATCCCTTTCTGTCATTATACCATATATTCCGAAAAAATCATCTGTTTTTTACAAAAAAATCCCGCCGGATGTCCGGCGGGATCGTTCGATCATTTCAGTTCTTTTCTTAACAGTTTTCCGTTGAAAGTTCTCGGGATCTTTTTAATCTGTTCAATATACGCGGGCACCTTATACGGTTCTAAATGTTTCATCAAAAATGACCGTATCGCTTTGGCATCAAAATCAACGCCCGAAGCCATCTGAACCAACAGTTTCGGCACCTGTCCTTTTGCGGGGTCCGGCACGGCGATACATCCGCAATCGAAAATTTCCGGCATTTTTTTGGCGGCGTTCTCAATTTCGTCAGGCGCCACTTTCATGCCGCCGATATTGATCACATCGCCCTTTCTGCCGATCAGGATGATATCCCCGTCCGCGTCGAAATACCCGATATCATTAGAATAAATAATACCGTTTTCCATGGCGTTCGCGGTTTCTTCCGCATCCTGCCAGTATTCGGACATATTCATGTCACCGACCGTGGCGATCAGCCCGGTATGATCGGGGGATGCCTCGATCTCATGGCGGTCGTCGTCCACGAACAACACCGTGGTGTTGCAGGTCGGTTTGCCGATACAGTTCTTTTTCTGTTCTTTGCAGTTAAAGTCGTAAATGCAGGTGCATCCGCTTTCGGTACTGCCGTAGATATTATACATTCTGGTGTTCGGCAGCAGTTCACAAATCAATTGCACGTCGGCATCCGCCAGGGGGGCCGATCCGAATTGCAGATAGCGCAGACGGTCCGCGTAATCGGCCAGTTTCCGTTTGGAAAGGCGTAATACGACCGCCAGTGCGGACGGTACCAGATCCATGGAATTGACGTGATACCGATCAATATTCCCGAAAAACCGTGCCATGTCCATAACGCTGCCCAGCAAAACCACACTGCTGCCGTTATACATATTCGCGTAATACCGGCGCAGGCCGTGCGAATGGTTCATGGGGGAGGGGATCATTTCAACGTTGTCCTTCTCCATATGAACGCCGTCCATGACGTTTTGCGCCAAAGCAATATTGTTTTTGTGCGTCAGGACGATGCCTTTTTCCTTGCCGGTGGTGCCGGTACTGAAAAGAATTTCGGCAATATCGTCCTTTCGGGGCAGTACGGACACTGAATACAGCGGCGCGTTTTTGACCGCGTCCTGTACGGTTTCATAAGTCAGCATGGTACAACCCGGTTCGCATTGGACCTTATTCACGATCGCCGCGGCGGCACCGGAACGCCCGATAAAGGTCACGACCTTTTCGGCGGCACAGTTGTGCTCCACGGGAACAAAAACGGAACCGATCAGTTGAATGGCCGCCTGCATGGCAAGATAATCAACGCTTTGATTGGCTTCAATAACGATTTTGGTATCCTGAACAAAACCGAGGCCCAAAAAATACGAGGCGTATTGAAGAATCAGGTTTTTGTATTCAAGATAGGTAAAGGAATTGTGATCATCCGCAATGCAGAAATAATCCGGCTGTTTTTCGGAATAATACAATATCGCTTCAACGATGGATTCAAACATTTAATTACACCTCAATTAAACTGTGCTGAACGCCGGCCAGAACTTCATCAGTAGATAACCCGTGATACTCATCAAAAGAATGACGACAATGGTGATCGGAACACCTTTTTTGAACATATATTTCGGTTCCAGACCGTAACCGACCGGAATGGCACGGATGGAAGTCGGCAGCATATAGGAAAGGTTGACGCCGATCGACGCGATGTAGATGTACGGAATCGCGTTTTCGCCCATGCCGCTGACAATGCTGATAACGATCGGCATTGCAACTGCCGCGGTCGCGGTATTACTGGTGATATCCGAAAGAATGACCGTCAGGGTGACGATTCCCAGAACGAATAGGAAGCCGCCGCTGATGTGGGACTTCTGTACCAGTTCACCGATCGTTTTGGCGACACCGCTGCCGTTGATCAGCGTTCCCAGCGCAAGACCGCCCGCGAACACGTAGATCAGATCCCATACGATACGTTTCTGCGTATTCTTCCAACTCATCAGACGGGTACCGTCTTTTTTGGTGATAAAGAAAGAAATGACAGCGCAGATGATGAATACGTAAGCCGGTTTCAATCCCGGAAGGAGATCCTGATACAACTGTCTGGTAAAGGACAGTACCGTTGCCAAAAGGAACAGTCCCAGCGACCATTTTTCTTCCTTTGTAAAAGCCGGCATGCTTTTGTACTGTTCTTTGAAATATTCCTTGGAACCGCCGAGCGTTTCATCCTTTTTACAGCCGATCAGCAGCATAAAAATGTTACTGGCAACCAGTACGATCATGATCGGCAGGAAGCGGATGACCCAGGAATAATACATATATTCTTTGCCGGTGATCTGTTGGATATAATCTACCGTTACCAGGTTCATGGCACCGCCCAAAGGTGAAGCCAGACCGCCGACACCCGTCGCGTAAGCGATGGTCAGCAGCAGTAAAGAACCGATGCGGCTTTTGGAAATATCGCCTTCGCCGATATACCGCAGCATGGATACGGCGATGGGGGTCATTGCCGCGCAGACGACGGCATTGGGCAGGATCGCGGAAAGGAGGGCGCAAAGGATATACCAGAAAATGATCTGGTTACGCAGTTTGCTTCCCACCAACGAAAGGAACTTTGTCGCGATGCGCTTGTCCAGGCCGGTCTCTTCCCAAGAAGAGGTCAGAATGGAAGCACCCAAAAGCAGTAAAATCGTTTCGGAAGCATAGTTTGCGATCACCGATTCCATATCGGTGATCTGGAAAATCGCGTTGATCGCAATGGGTAAAAACGCCGTTACGGCGTAGTCGACCGCGCCGCTGATCCACCATAAAGCCATCCATGCGACGGTGCCGATGGCGGCACAGGCCGCTTTGGATCCGAGGGCGGATTGCGGCAAAAAGAAATAGCACAGAAGAAAAAACAGGGGGCCTAATAGAGTCCAGACGAGTTTTTTTCTATTTCTCATTGCAGTTCCTCCACCATTTCCCACATTGTTTCGACCGATTCAAAATAAGCGGGCTGGATGTATTCCATCGTTACGGAAATGTCAAACAGTTCTTCGATTTCCGCAATAATGGCGACAACCGACAGGGAATCCAGAATACCGCTGCTTACCAGCTCTTTCGCATTCTCGAAATCAATGTTCGGGAATTTTTCAGCCAGCATTTGTTTAAGTTCGTCCATAATTTTTTTGCTCCTTTTCAGAATTGTTCGTATATGAAACTGCTTGCGTCAAATCCGGGTCCGTAAACACCGTAGATAATGACAGCGAAAAGCCCTAAAAAAATGATGATCCATCTGAATACGATATTTTTCTTCGCCAGCGTTTCGCGGATGGACATTCTTTCCTGCAAAAGATCCACGACCAGCAGGACCAGTACCGATACGATCATAATATTGACGTCGGTATACTGTAAACCGAAAGACATCGGTTTGTAGGCGTGGAAGGCGGAAACAGATGTGTGCAGCAGCATCCGCTTGATCAGGCGCAGGGCGTGCATAAATCCGTCAGCGCGGAAGAAAATACGTCCGACGCAGCACAGCAGGAATGTGCGGATCATTTGCCAGAGCCGCCACCCCAGACTTTCGGTCTGAATGTTCAGGCGGCGGTTGATTTTTTCAAAGGTCGGCTCGAAGATCTTACTGCCGATCAGCAGGGAGGCATGGAACAGTCCCCAGGCGATGAATCCCCAGTTTGCCCCGTGCCAGGTACCCGTGACCAGCCAGACGATCAGAATAGGGAAGCAGGTCGCGAACAGTTCGGCGGCTTCCGGTTTGTTTTTGGCTTTCAGGTTTTTCTTCATTTTTTTGTTGAACGAAGAAACCGAAACCGGGTAATAAATATAATCTTTGAACCATTCCTGCAAAGAAATGTGCCAGCGGCGCCAGAATTCCGCCATGCTTCTGGAAAAATACGGATGATTGAAATTCTGCCGCAGTTGAATGCCGAACATTTCGGAAACGCCGGATACGATATCGATACAGCCGGAAAAATCGCAGTAAATCTGAATGGAGTAAACCAGCAGGGAAAAGATGATGAATAAACCGTCCTGATGTTTCCATCCTTTGAAAACAGCGTCAACAAAGATGCCGAGCCGGTCGGCAATGACCAGTTTTTTGAAAAATCCCCAAAGGGCAAGCTGCGCGCCGAAGGTCAGGTTTTTGTAACTGAACGGGCGGCCGTTTTCAATTTGCGGTTTGAATTCGTTGAACCGGTCGATCGGTCCCTGCACGACGTGTGGGAAATAGGTAAGATAAACGGCATAGTTCAAGAAGTTGCTTTCGGCTTTGTAACGCTTCCAGTAAATATCCAGCACGTAACTGACCGCCATGAAGGTATAGAACGAAATACCGAGCGGCAGGATCATTTTGAACAGTGGGATCTGCTGGATTTTAAGGATCGAAAGAACGGCGTTGACGTTCTTTAATACGAAAATTGTGTATTTGCAGACGATCAAAAGACCGGCGGTAACGAACAGCGAAAGCAGCAGAATTTTTTTGGCTTTGGCTTTTGATTCCGCGCGGATCTGCTTTTTTTCACTCATTTCCTGCGCGGCAGCAAGACGGTCATCGGCCTGCTGATAAATACCGCCGATCCGTTTGCCGGCGAAAAACGTCACGACGGTTGAAACGGCGATGAACGGAAGATATTTGATACCGGCGAATACATAGAAAGCGATGTTTGCCGCCAACAGTACCCAGCGCTGACGCTTTTGTCCGATTATGTAGTAGAAGAACAGTACCAGCGCCGAAAAACAGATAAATTCTAATGATTGATAACTCATTTTTTTATTTCTACCCCACTTGATTATTTGGAAAACGCTTTTCCGCGATAAGCGAAATTTCCGTAATACTTTTCACCCTTTTCGACCGAGAACGGAACGACGGTATAGTAGGCGGGGTCATCTTCTTTTTCGTCGCTGCTTTCCTCTTCGGAAACGGCGTTTTCTTCCTCGACCAGAAAATCTTTGTCGGTATAACTTAAATCAGTCGTTTCGGCGATCTGTTCCCACGGGGAAGTGAGCGTTTCCTTGCGGTATACCAGATAGCCGTCCGCCTCGGAAACGGCGTCCCAACTGAACTTGACGGAGGTCTTATCCGAATCCAGTTTCAGACCTTTCGGAACGGAAAGATCATAATTTCTGTGGGTCGAATCAAATTCAAACGGCAAAACATAGGGAAGGATATATTTGGAATACTTTTCGTAAGACTGATCCCACGCTTTATAGTCGGGATCGTTGCGCTTGTCTTTGAAACCGTAGTCCGCGATCAGTTCTTTGGCGATGTATTGGGTGAACTTGAACGCGCCGTGAACGTTGGTGTGGTTGCAGTTATAAAAATCCGTAACGAAACTGATGCCGGTTTCATCTTCTTTATCCATCATGTTCAGTGCTTTGTATCCGCGTTCGGTCACCATGCGGTTGATGGTGTTGAACTGCTTGATATCCTCAATGCTTTTTTCGGTTCTCGGAACGGTTACGAACATGACTTTCAGTTTTTCGCTGTCACAGTAATCCAGCAAATCGTTTAAGCATTTTTCTATCTTTTCCGGGATCGGCGCTTCTTCGGTCGTGAACATATAATCGTCGGAAAAATCTTCTTGATTTTGCAAATGTTTGTCCTGAATGTCAACGCCTTTTAATCCCAGCGTTTTCTGGGTGAAGTTCCCGTCGGTCAGACTGCCCCATTTGGCATGGAAGCGGTAGATCGGCAAATAGTATTCCAACCGTTCTTTGAGTCCCAGATTGTTGTATTCGCACAGAAAATGCGTGAATTTTAATTTATCCAGGGAAAACGGCAGGAAATCAACCATACGGTGGGTGATCGCGCTGTTGAGTTCATCTTCTCCCAAGGTGTTGATATTAACAACATAAACGGCGTCCGGCTGGGTCTTGCGTGCCTGCTGGATCATATATTTCGCGGCGGAAAGCGGTTGCGCCGAAGAATAAAACGGACAGACCGCGATGCCGAATTCTTTCCACGCGGCGTGCGCGTTCCAGAAAGTATAGCAGTTGCTGGAACCAATATAAACGGCGTCCAGCGTTTCTTTCGACTCATCAAACAACGCGGCAATTCCCTGATATTCCCGGTCATCGGAAGAAATCGTCATGATTTCCGAAACCCGCAGAAAAATCAGTATGAATATCAGGAAAAACAAAACGATCTTTACGGCTCTTTTATACTTCATAATTTCACCTTTTCTTGATGTTGAATTCGGTTTTGGTATACACCCGTTCCGCTTGGGTATGATTGGATATATAGTACATAGAAATGGCAAGTATAACAATATATACTATAATGCAACCGATACCTTAAACGGAGTTAAAATATTGGTAAAAAATTCATCTTTTTTGTCGAAAAAAACGGCTGTAAAAAGGCGGGGTTGAAAATACTGTCGAAAAGAGTAAAAAAACTGCTGAAAAAATCCCGGTATCCGTAATGAATACCGGGATTTCGGAACTTATTTTTTGTATTCATGCAGCGCTTTGATCTCGGTCGTTCCGCCCATATACGGCTGTAACGCTTTCGGGATTTTTACGCTGTAACGTTCTCCGTCAAAGCAAAGGTTGTTTTCCAGCAGCGCGATCAGCATACGCGGGGGAGCAACAACGGTATTGTTCAGGGTGTGGGCAAGATATTTCTTACCGTCCTCGCCCTTGACGCGAATGCCCAGACGACGCGCCTGTGCGTCACCTAAATTCGAGCAGGAGCAAACTTCAAAATACTTTTTCTGTTTCGGACTCCATGCTTCAACGTCATAGGATTTGACTTTCAGATCGGCCAGATCGCCGGTGCAGCATTCCAGCGTGCGTACCGGAATGTCCAGACTGCGGAACAGTTCGACCGAATAACTCCACATTTTGTTGAACCAGTCCATGCTTTCTTCCGGCTTGCAGATCACGATCATTTCCTGCTTTTCAAACTGGTGAATACGGTAAATGCCGCGTTCTTCAATGCCGTGCGCGCCCTTTTCCTTGCGGAAGCAGGGGGAATAACTGGTCAGCGTCATGGGCAGTTTTTCTTCCGGTGTGATAGTGTCGATGAACTTGCCGATCATCGAATGCTCCGACGTACCGATCAGATACAGGTCTTCGCCCTCGATCTTATACATCATGGCGTCCATTTCCTCAAAACTCATAACACCGGTGACGACGTTGCTGCGGATCATGAAAGGCGGAATACAGTAGGTAAAGCCCTTACTAATCATGAAGTCACGGGCA
Source organism: Acutalibacteraceae bacterium (assembly GCA_045599905.1). Lineage (GTDB taxonomy): Bacteria > Bacillota > Clostridia > Oscillospirales > Acutalibacteraceae > UBA737. Next base: position 1,467 of record JAZRWX010000313.1, on the reverse strand, counting down.
TAAGCCGTCACGGCGGAGTGCATCCGTGCGATATCGCCCATCAGATAATAGAAACCCTCACCGGCGACACGTCCGGCGGATTCTTTATCAATGCCGTCAAACAATGCCATGATATCGGTGTGATAGGGGATTTCAAAATCGGGATCGGTCTGTGCGCCGAACTGTTCGACCTCAACGTTTTCGGAATCGTCTTTTCCGACCGGAACGCTGTCGTCAACAATGTTCGGGATCTTCATCTGGATCTCGCGGACCTTGCTTTCCAGTTCGGCTTCCTTTTCTTCCAGCGCTTTCAGTTCTTCGGCCTGTTCGTTGACCAGTTTTTTCATTTCTTCGGCTTCGTCCCGTTTCCCCTGACCCATCAGCGCGCCGATCTGTTTGCTGACCTTGTTGCGGTTGGCACGCAGTTCGTTCGCGCGACTGTTGGCGTCACGTTTTTCGTCATAAAGCGCGATGACTTCGTCAACCAGCGGCAGTTTGTTGTCTTTGAATTTCTTTTTGATGTTCTCTTTGACTAAATCCGGATTTTCACAGATAAACCGAATGTCCAGCATAAAAAACGCCTCCGTAAATATTGCAAGTTTTAATAACTTATTAAGTATACCACAGGTGGAAAATGGTGTCAAACGAATTATTGTATTTTCTTTTCACAAAATAATATCGGGAGGGAAAAATCATGAAAAAACGTCCGTTAAAAGAACCCACCGAACTGTCGGTGAACGCCGTCCACGGTCAGCCGGGATCGGCGTTTGAACTGATCCGCAAATACGGGACTTACAACATTCAGCCCACCAATGATTCCGATCAGGAATATCCCGGCATCGCGCAGGGATTGCCCGAATCGGGGGAACAGAAACCTAACGGTACTGATTAAGCAGAGATTCGGCCCGCTGCCGGATCTGCTCACGCAGTCCGTCGGGTTTCAGCACGGTGATCTTTTCACCGTAACTGACTGCCCAGCGGATCAGACCGTCGCTGACCGCGGCTTCGACCGAAAACTCAAAATGCGTATCGGTGATATTGCGGATGAAAATACTGTCCGTAAAGCGGTCAACGACCTGTTCCAGTATGTCTTTGGAACAGCGCATTTCCACCGTTTCGGTCTTTCCGCCGAACATGGAAAAAAGTTTTTTTGTATAGTCGCTGACGTCGAATTGATCTTTGTACTCGCTGACTTCACTGAACGGCCGCACCGTCTGGTCGGTAACTTCCAGTTTCCGCATCCGGTCGATCCGCAGGTGCAGCAGATTATCGTATTTTTCGTAGTTTCCGATCACGTAATAATGATCGTCCTGCCAGGTCATGGCATAGGGGCTGATCAGCATTTCACGGGTACGTTTGGTGACTTGCCGGGACTCGGACAACGTGCGTACACTGTACGAAAAACGGATCTTTTTACGGTTTTTGATTGCGGTGGAAATGCCGTCGATCAGGCGGAACAGTTCTTCGTTATCGCATTTTTCTGCAGGG
>JAZRWX010000312.1:0-2201 GCA_045599905.1 Acutalibacteraceae bacterium | reverse complement strand
GTTTCACAGACCATTGATCGATACATGGCATCGTGGGCGGTACAGGAAAGGGAACTGAAAGAGAAGATCGACAGCGGGAAATTTAAACCGCCGTCGGGTGAAACGGTTGAAAGCTATTTCAGGAAATGGCGGATGAACCATATCGGCATGGGTGCGCGATGGTCGAAGGTTCGGCAGAACATTGTGGATCGGATGGTGGATGCGAATGCGCATGCGGCGGAACTGATCAACGGTGCGATAGATGGCGTTTACGCGGTGAACAGGAACTATCAGGCGTATCAGATTGAACAATACATTTCGAAAACCGATATGGGCGACGGGCGGACGATGGGCGCTGCGTTTGATCTTGTGAATGAGAAGGCCGTTCGGCATCTGGAAACGGGTAAGAAACAGTTATTGCCGAAATCAAAGGTGGATATTCCGAAGGATCAGGCGTGGAATATGCGCAAGGTTCAGAATGAACTTTTATCGGGAATACTGATGGGAAAATCGTCTGATAAGATTGCGAAGGATTTCCAGCGCGTGACCAATATGAACTGGAACGCGGCGCGGAGGAATGCACGGACGGCATGCGGCGCGGCTCAATGCGCAGGACAACAGGCAAACATTGATGAGGCCGCGGCGATGGGCATTGATTGCATGAAGGAATGGATGGCGACGCTTGATGATCGGACGCGCGACACGCATCAGGATATGGATGGCGTTCGGGTTGGCGTGAATGAAACATTCCCGAATGGGTGTCGTTATCCGTGTGATCCGCTGGGTGAACCGAAGGAAGTTTATAACTGTAGATGCACATTGAAAACGATCATCGGCGGTATCAACGATAAACGCGGGGAACGGATTGCGAAGGATGAAAACGGTAAATACGTTTATTTGGATGATGTGACATACCGCGGGAAGGACGATTCGAAAAGCTATGCGGAATGGATAGAAAATAAGATTTTGAACGCGGCGAATGATGAACAGGCGCGTGATTATGCGGATGAGGCGAAGAACGAGGGAATAAAGGCATCGGCAATCGATGATTCTCTGTTGAAAAGAATGGTGAAACGTGGTAAAATAGATACAACGGATGCGGAGGATGCATCGTGGAAGGGTGTAGTTTCTAGAAACGTACAAACGATTCAACGAGGATTTTCCGCGTACAATTCCGATGATAAACTTCATAGCTATGTTCGCAATATAAAACCGAAGGATAATTACTATGATGTTTCGATGCATGGAACGCCTACATCTGTCGGATTCGGAACGAGGAGATCGGAAATGGCAACGGTAACGGCGCGTGAATTGGCGGCATTCATCCGGCATAGGGATGATTACAATGATCAGCCAATTAGATTGTTATCGTGTAGCACTGGCAAACGATTCGACGATGGAGAATATTGTTTCGCCGAGGAATTGTCGAATGCATTAGGCATTGAGGTTATTGCGCCGAATGATCTGTTGTATATAAACGAAGATGGATCGTATTATGTCGGGAAATATAGACAGGGTAAATTCGAAACATTTAGACCGAACGAGAGGAGGAGAATCAAATGATTGATGTGAACGGGATCAAATATTTCGGTATATTCGATGATGAATTCGCGAAATGCAAAACGGATGATTATCCGCCGATTGAACGGGATGTGAAAGACATTGTTATTCGCCATATCGAGAATTTGAAACCCGCATTGACCAGCGCAACGGTATACGATGCGTTTACGGGGGATGAAATACCGAACGGTGTTGTAGATGCCGGAATGTATAACGATATGGGCTATTCGTTCCCGACGGAAACGCTATACTACATTCGTGAATATGATATGGGTATTCCGCCGGAATATGTTAGTCTGATTGTTGGTGATGACTATGGCAAGAAATGATAGTTTTTTACATGTGATTAGTCATGCCGATGAGGTGATTAAGGAAACCGACGCGGCGATTAAGCGTGGGTTGACGAAATGCGCGGTTGCGGCTGTTGGATATGCGCAGGACCGATGCCCGGTGGATACGGGAACGCTGAGACGTTCGATTACATATAAGGTTGCGGACAAAGAGGCGTATATTGGCACGAACGTAGAATATGCGCCGTTTGTGGAATTCGGAACGGGCGCGCAGAATGTGCCGGGCGGAACGACGAAACCGTAGTGGCTGTATACGGGCGAGGACGGAAAGACGCATGTCGGCAAACCACAAAAGCCCAAACCGTTTCTGGA
>JAZRWX010000311.1:0-2002 GCA_045599905.1 Acutalibacteraceae bacterium | reverse complement strand
TCACGGCATTAAGCCGCGAGAGCAACAGAATTATTGTCGCTTAAATTTTAATTTCCCGATTTTATCGTAGCTCGGGGCTACGGCTCGCTTATCCGGCGTCTTTCGTCCCCGTCGAATCCGGAAACGCCCCCGAATATTCTTGGCATTCAATCCATGAATGCCGTGTCAACTATTATACCATGAATATGGAAAAAGTAAAACACTTTTTCAAATAAAAAAAGGCTCATCCCACTTGAAAGTTTGCAATAACTATTATATGATAGGATCAATGAAAGGATGAAAGCAATGTCACGGAACGAAAGTGAGAAACGCGGTTATTTGAACGAGCCGTTCCGTCTGTTTTATATTCGGGATCAGGTTCCGCTTCAAACGGGCTATCATTACCATGATTTTGATAAAATAGTGATTTTTCTTGCCGGAAAAGTGACCTATTCAGTTCAGGGACAGGCATATAATCTGAACCCTTGGGATATTTTACTGATAGGGCGCGGAGAGGTGCATCGTCCTGAAATCGATTTGCAGGAGCCGTATGAACGGTATATCCTTTGGATTCGGCGTGAATTTTTGCAATCTTTTGGACGTCAGGAGGATTTGACCTCCTGTTTTGACCGTGCGGCTCAGCAAGGGCAGTATCTTCTCCGTCCTTCCTCCCATTATCGTCCCGCGCTGGTTGCTTTGCTGGAACAAATGCGCAATACGATGCAAAACGAGGAATTCGGTCATGAACTATTGCTGAAAGCGTATTTTGTGCAGTTTATGGTACAGTTGAACCGTTTGATTGGCGAAGAAGAATCCATGCCGGAAACCGGCGCGTACTGGTCCGACAGCAAGTTCGCGTCAATCCTGGAATACATTCAGGATCATCTTTCCGACGATCTTTCACTGGATGCGCTTTGTGAACGGTTTTATATCAGCAAATCGCATTTGATGAACCGTTTTAAGACCTATACCGGCATCAGCGCACACCAGTATATCCGCCAACGCCGTCTTCTTGAAGCCGCGAAACGGATTGCCGGAGGGACGGGCGCGATGACAGCGGCACAGGAGAGCGGTTTTGGGGATTATTCTTCTTTTCAGCGCGCCTTTAAACATCTGTTTGGTGTGACACCGGCTCAGTTTTCAAATACACCCGAAAAATTCGGGCAAAATGATTTGCTATAAAAATAATGACAGAATTGAAGGGTCGAAATATGTTCTATTACGATCGGTTTGTTTTATCCAACGGTTTGAGAATCATCGCTCAACCCATGCCCGCTTTTCGTTCCGTTGCAGTCGGGGTCTGGCTGCATGTCGGTTCGGCGGACGAAAATGCCGAAAATAACGGGTATGCTCATTTTATTGAGCATATGCTGTTTAAGGGTACTCAATTGCGTGACGCCCAACAGCTGGCGCAGGAAATGGACGCGATCGGCGGTCAGGTCAATGCCTTTACCGCAAAGGAATGCACCTGTTTCCACGCAAAGGTTATGCCGGAACACCTCGAGCGTGCGGTTGATCTGTTGAGCGATCTGGTTTTGAATCCGAAATTTGATTTGGTCGATATTGAAAGAGAGCGCGGCGTTGTTCTGGAAGAGATCGCTATGGTGGAAGATTCGCCGGAGGATGTTGCGGGCGATCTGGCCGCGGCTGCGGATTTTGGCGATCACGCGCTGGCAATGCCGATTTTGGGACCGGAGGAAAACATTCTTTCCGCTACGAGGGAAAGCCTGATCGCTTATCGCAATGCGCTTTATACCCCCGAAAACGCGGTTATTGCCGTGGCAGGACGTTACGATATCAATCACCTTCGCGAGCTCTGTGAACGATATTTCGGCGCGTGGGGCGGACGGTCTGTTTCCAAAAGAAAACCGTATACCGGGTCCGTGAAACAGTTTCTTTTCCGGGAAAAGCCCATCGAACAGGCTCATCTGTGCCTCGGCTTTGACGGTGTTTCCACCAGCGATCCAGCGTCTTATCCGCTGGCAGTCTTTAATTCCTATCTGGGTGGCGGCATGTCTTCCAA
>JAZRWX010000310.1:0-5644 GCA_045599905.1 Acutalibacteraceae bacterium | reverse complement strand
AAGGAGAAAAAAACATGAAATATTATGAACCGCCGCGCCCGAAAAAAAGCCGGCGCGGACTTTACACCGCCGCGGCGTTTGCGCTGATCGCGGCAGGCGCCGTGATCTGGTACGTGACCGCCGGCGCAAAAAACCGACCGGAAACCGCCCCGGATTTTTCCGTTCCCCAACCGTCATATTACGACGAAAACAGCACATATACTGATAGTACCCCGCCGGAAACCTCCTCCGACGTTGCGGGTGAAGCGGAAGACGTGCCGTACGAATCGGAAGAAACGCCGGAATCCGAACCGGGAACGGCGTCCGAACAGACCGAAACCAAACCGCAGAAAAAAGAACCTGCCAGACTGACCCGCCCGCTGGACGGCAAGGTATTGAAAAAGTACGACGACAAGACGCTTCAATACTCCGCGACCTACGGCGATCTGCGCCTGCATAAGGGTACCGATATCGCCGCCGAAGCAGGTGCCGAAGTCATTACCGCGGGTGCCGGCACCGTAACGGGGTGCGAAGAAAACGCCCTGCTCGGCAAAACGGTCACGGTAGACCACGGAAACGGACGGGTACTTCGCTATTGCGGTCTTGAAAAAGTGGCGGTCGCGCAGGGAGATTCCCTGATCGCCGGGCAGACGATCGGCACCGTCGGAAGTGTGCCGGAAGAATGTGCCGACGTGCCGCACCTGCACCTGGAAGCGACGCTGAACGGAAAACCCGTTTCCCCCGATGAACTGTTCTGAACATCCTGCCCCCGTCCCATCGTTTAGGGGCAAAAAAACCGACCTTTCGTAAATCTTTCTGCGAAAGGCCGGTTTTTTCATTATTCGTTATGCGGCAATACGGCTTCCAACCGGTAAATGGGTTGCCCCAGATCGGTGAAACGCTTTTCGTATTCGGTCATGATGTTTCCCTCGAAATCGCTGTGATGCAGATCCAGCGAAACGTTTTGCAGACGGAATCCCGCAAGCGTGAACTGCTCGATCGAAAACTCGAAAAAGTGCATATTATCGGTTTTCTGATGGATCTCGGCGTCGGCTTTCATCAGTCTTTTGTAAATTTCCAGAAAGCCGATATGCGTCAACCGGTGGGAAGCATAGCTGTTTTTGGGGAACGGGCAGGAAAAATTCAGAAAAATGCGGCTGACGCTGCCGGACAGCAGATGCCGTTCCAGATATTCCGCGCCGCCCTTCAAAAAGCGAAGATTCGGCAGGTCTTCTTTCATGGCCGCCTCGCAGGCACTGACCAGCACGTTGGGCGTTTTTTCCACCGCGAGCAGGTTGATATCGGGATGCGATTTCGCGTACTCGACCGCGAATTTTCCCTTTCCGCAGCCGATTTCAAGATATAACGGCTGATCTTTTCCGAACCATTCTTTTAAGTCGATATAATCCTTATTCAATACCGCGGTATTGAAATTGCGGTCGTCGCAATCGCTGATATACAGCACGTCGGAAACCGCCGACAGACGTTCGGGCAAATGTTTTTTCTTTCTCATGCGCATTACTATCACCGCAAAACATTATACCAAAAACAAGCCGAAATGCAAGCAGAAATTACGCCGCGTTGACCAGCGTATCCAGGATGGCGTTGATATCTCCGACCAGCGCCAGCAATTCCGCCAGCGCCTCCGCCGCTTCCTCTGCGCTGGAACGGGCCTCTTCACTGTAACCGGATGCCGTCATGGCATTGGTCAGCGCAGTCGCGGCGTACGAAGCGGCACTTTGCGCGTCGGCGGCGACCTGCGCGGCAAGATCACTGTTTTGCGAGCAGGCGCTTTGGGCGGAAAGCACCATATCGTAGACTTCCTGCCGCATTTCGCCGACCTGCTTGACCGCGTGGTTGAGATCGCCCCGTTCGGTAAAACTCATCCGAAGCGGAAAATCCTTAAAATACAGTTCCGCCGGGAAGGTGAACAGACGGGTGCCGCTCTCCTCCCCGTTGTTTTCGCCTGAAATGATCAGGCAGACGCGCAGTTTTCCGCCGGCTTCGGTCAGTTGGGTATCCAGCGTCAGCGAAATATCTTCGTCGGTATATTCCCGTGCCGTGCCCGTTACGGTACGACCGGCGCCGTCCACGCAGTCAAACCGGTAATACAGCGTATCGTACGAGCTGCCCAGCGCGGTCAGTTCGTCCGCAAATTCCTCATCCGGCAGGAAAACCAGTTCGGTCGCGCCGTTTTCGCCCTGAATGCCGGCAAACTGCGGTGAAAACGGTGTGATACCCTGCGCCGAAAAGGTATATTCAATTGTTCTTAACATTTTGTTCCTCCCTGTACAGTTTCCGCATACGGTCATGAACGGGATCGGAAGCAAACAACGACGTATAGGAATAGAATACGTACCCCGCCGCCGATTTTTCTTCCCGGCAGAGGGCGGCTTCCCGCGGCAGAAGTTCGGCGTTATTTTCCCATTCGGCCGTGTCGGGTGACTGTTTGGTATTGATTTTGTAAGCGGCAAGACCGATGATCAGTCGGACGGTTTCGGCACGCGGCACCGCCGCCCATTCCGAAAGCAGACGGTCAAAACGGAACGCCGGATCGGGATATTCCATACCGAAATACAACTGCGGAATGATCCAATCCACACAACCGTTTTTCATCCACGCGGTCACGTCGGCGTAATACGACGAACGGTTTTTTTCGACCGATGCCGCCGGGCTGACGCTGAAAATCAGCGATCGGTCACAGAATTTCACCGCGGTATAGATCCCGCTGATCAAAGCGTCCACGTTCGCGCGCCGCCAGTCGTCCCGTGACAGCGGCGAGGCGCAGGTACCGCAATAATTTTTATAGGATGCCGCGTCGAATTTTTCCGCGTCGGTCGGATAAAAATAATCGTCGATATGAATGCCGTCCACGTCGTAGTTATTCAGTATTTCACGGACACCGTCCAGAATCAGCCGTCGGGCTTTTTCCGAGGCGGGATTCAGATAAATGCCGTTACACAGGCAGATATCGGTACAGTTTTCGTCCTTTTTCAGCCATTGCGCCGCCGGACTGCCGGCATCCAGTTTCGTAACATCGGCATCGGCGGTACGCACACGGTACGGATTCAGCCACGCGTGGAACCGAAGTCCCGCACGGTGGGTTTCGGTCACCATGTATTCGAGAACGTCATAATCATACTTTCCGGCGTTGCTCCGAAGCGGAAAGATTTCCGACGGATAAACGGCATCGCAGAACGGGCGGACGTGTACGAACAGATCGGTCATTCCGAATTCACGGCAATTTTTCAGAACGGTCTGATAATTTTTCTTAAAATCCTGCCGCAGCATTTCGTCCAGTTCCACGTAAGAGATCCACACCCCGACAAAAGTTTCCGACGGCGCGTGTGTTTCACCGGACGGCGATGAGGGCGAATTTTTCTTCGGCACGGCGCATCCGCCGAGCATCAGTACGCACAGTAAAAGCGCGATCAGTCCTTTACGCATGGAAAACCAACCTCCGACAAATGACGGTACCCGAACCGGATCCCGGAAAAATACGCGGGCGCTTCGCCTCGGACCGAAACCGATACCGACGGCTGATGATAAACACCAGGGCGGAAATACCAGGTCTTCGTCCGCCCTGCCGTTATTTCGGCGTCGCAAAAACGGGCATCCGCACGGAAATCGGCACCGCAATGCACAAAAAAGGTGTTCAAAGCGCCGCCCGTAATATACAGCGCATCGACCGATTTATTGACGTTTGGTCGGTCGAAATATAACGGTCCGGATGCAAAAGAATATGCGACGGGTGTTTCTTTTATGATAAAAATGCCGTCTTCCCAGGCAAACGTGCGGTCGGTATTGCCTGTAAGGACCGCGGTACAGCACATATCGTTATTGCCGGACGGAACGTAGGTGATCTGCCATTTTTCATTCAGCACCGCCGCCGAGACCACCCGGATATCGGACGGAAACAGCCATTCATACCACGCGTTTCCGTCAAAATAGAACGCGTGGCAGTCGGCGCACAGCAGATATTCATTACCGCGTCCGGCGGCGCAGACCAAAACGGCTTCGGGCAGAAATTCCGAAAGAACGGCGGCAATTTCGCGCGCGGCGGTATACGCCGGTGTTCCGGTGGGTGCCGCGGTCGTCATAACGTACACCGAACCGTTTTGCCGTGCCCACATCAGCCGGTCCCCCACCGCGCAAAGGGTTTCGGGAACCGTACAGCCGATCTGCCCGTTCAACTGGCGGACACGCAGGGTGTCGCCGATCACGTAAGTACCGTCGGTGATAAGGTTCTGATTGATACTTTTCTGCCTGCCGCCCGAAGCGTCCAGACGGTAGATCTGATCTTCCTTGAACGCCAGAAGCGTACCGTCAAACGGGACCAGCGCCGTGATCCTTTTCGCGTCATCCCCGACACAGACCAAACTGTCCTCCGGAAAATAAAACGGACGGGAGCGGCGGGCGTAACAAACCGTACCCGGTCGGTTTTCGGAACCGCCGACAAAGATATGCTCCGAAAAAGCGGCGGCACAGACCGAACCGAAAACAGACGCCTTTCCGTCCGCGATGGTATGGCTGGCTTCAATGAGGATGTTGTTGCCGTCGTATCCGCTCATTTTCGAGATGGGATAATCGGTCGTGCCGTTCAGAAAACGCAGTGTCCCGGTCGTGCGGTTACAGCTCAACGTGATCTGTACCCCCGAATGTGACGCCTTTACGCTGGTATGCCCCGCGGTGATCGTCCATTCGCTGTATACGGTCGGCGTTTCATAGACCCTGCACAGAATATCGGTGTCGTCCAGCCGCGCGATCGGCAGTTGGAACGTGGTGGATAAACCGTCCGAACTGAAAAACGCGCGGAATTTTCCGCTGATCAGATTCAGTGATTCGGGCGTTGCCGGATCTTCCTCGTAAGCGGTCTGCGCGTGACGGGCGGCGTCGTAGCGGTTACCCCTGCCGTTGATATAAATGGTCGGCACGTAAAAACATTCTTCCTCCACCGTCGACCATTCGGTGTAATCTTCCGCCGCCTCATAGACAGAATACATATCCGCTTCCCCCGCACAGCACGCGCGGACAAAAGCATAGATCCCACTGCCGGAAGTGGGCGATGCCTGTATGAAGACCACCGATTCCGGCACGTAGAATATATCCGCCGACGTCCGGTAATAATTCATTTCCCCGCAGTCACACAGTTCGCCGGCGTCATTGATCAGAAACACACGGATGACCGCCGAGCCGAACGCGTTCCAAATCATATCGTACGCCAGCCGCCATCGGTCACCGTCCGCCATGACCGTAATATCGGTAAAAGTCAGATTCCGCACGATCATGCTGCCCACGGCCGGCAGCGGAACAGACTGATCGGTATCGTAAAATCCCGGCCTTGTTTTCAGCTGACCGTCTTTATACATCATGTTCCGGCAATGTTTCATGCCGCCTTTTCCGGTCAGATCAAGACCCTTCGCCAAAAAGTCCGCCGTGTATTCCTTTTCGGCGTTCGGCGTCAGGTTCGGAAATTTCATGTCCGCACCCCGCCGTTGTCACGCGGAAGCACGTCCGCGATTTTTCCGGTATTTGCTTTGACACCGGCACGCTTGGCGTTATAAACCGTCGCGTAAAAACGGTTGGCGGCACCGTCACCGCATTGAAGCGCCATCAGCATAGCCAGTCCGTACAGCATGGCCTCGTTCTGGCACGGGGTCAGAAC
>JAZRWX010000309.1:0-3078 GCA_045599905.1 Acutalibacteraceae bacterium | reverse complement strand
CCGCCGTACGGCAGTATTCTTCCAAACCTTCCGGACGGTCGTCGGCGTCCCATTCTTTGATCGGTACGGCATACAGTTCAAACAACATATCGGTCGCCCGGTATTTTTCATCGCAGGCGCTGAACAGACGGCAGCGCAGATCACTGTCCCGCTTGATCACGACCCGGTCGATCCACGTTTCGGGAATGGAAAGATAATAGCCGTCGGTCTGATTCATCAGCGTGATCTGCGTCGGCACCAGCGCCATGCCGGAATAAGAACACCATTTGGTGTAATAGACCTTTTCCGCATCCTGCGGATCCGCCGACTGCATTTCCTGCGCCACCGGAATATCCAGCATACCGTCCCCGTCAAAATCCTGGCACAGCAGAGAAGCCGACCGGGCAGTCTGGGTATTGATGCCGGAAGCGTAATCCAACAGCGGATTGACCAGTTTTCCCCGATCCATAAACAGCACTTCGGTCACGGCGCCCGCGTTCTTCTGTTCGTCAACGTATACCGCGGTTTTACCGTTGGACAGTTTCGCGTTAATAATGGAAGATACGGTTTTGACTTCGTGATCCATTTCGCATTTTGAAACCGGTTTCACTTTTTTATCCGCCATGCGGTACACCGTGGCGTAATTGGTACTTTCGGTCGTGTTCAGCGTCTGAACCAGCAGTTCCGCCGTATCGTCACTTTCCAGATTACAGCACAGATATTCGGTATAAGGCAGCAGGGCCTGCTGTACCAGTTTTCCGTTTTCGACACAGTATACGGAAAGCTGTTTGTCGGTAGCCGGCAGAACTTCCCAACCGACCAGTAATTCGCAGACGCCGTCACGGTCCAGATCAAAAAAGCTGACCTGCTCCACGTCACCGGCGGTCACGGTCTGATCATCGGTCGAAACCCACTTCTGTTCAGCGTCCAGTCCGATGGCGTTGACGTGCATTTCGTCATCCGCGGTACTGTAAAACGCGAACGCTTCGGTATTCCCGTCCCCGTCGATATCACGCAGAGCAAACGCGGAACGGTTATTCCCCACCGAGGGATACCGCAGTGTATAATTGCCGACCACGGCTTTCAACGCCTGTTCGATCGGGGCATAGATGCCCGTCAAAGCCGGCGGGCTGAGCATTTCATCGGTGTTCGCCGGGAAAAGTTCACATCCGCAAAGGGTTGTCAATACCGACAGAACGACGGCTATACAAAGTAATTTCACCCATTTCACGGCATACACCTCCAATATACATTTATACAATTATCATTGTACCATAAAACTTTCAAAAAGAAAAGGTTTTTATGCTAATTTACAAAAAGTTTTTATGTGCAACGAAAAGCACCGCCGTACAGACGTACAACGGTGCTTTTTGAATCAATTATTCGCCGGAAAATGTTTTCGGACTGATTTTATTTGATCGGAACAGTCCAGCCGAACGGATCTGCGACTCTGCCCCACTGAATATCGGTCAGCGCGTCATACAGATGCTGGGTGAGCGGGCCGATCTCGCCGTTGTTGACGGCGTATTTTTCGCCCTTATAGCACAGTTCGCCGATCGGGGAAATGACAGCGGCAGTACCGCAGCCCCACGCTTCTTTCAGCGTACCGTCTTTCATAGCCTGCGACAGTTCGTCGATCGACAGCAGGCGTTCGCTGACTTTATATCCTTCTTTCTGCAACAGTTCCACGCAGGATTTGCGGGTAACACCGGGCAAAATGGAGCCGGTCAGCGCCGGGGTGACAACTTCGTCGCCGATCAGGAACATAACGTTCATGGCGCCGACTTCTTCAACATACTTGCGTTCTACGCCGTCCAGCCACAGAACCTGCGAATAACCTTCCTGTTCGGCACGTTCACCGGCACGGGTGGAAGCCGCGTAGTTACCGCCGCACTTGGCATAGCCGGTACCGCCGCGAACCGCACGGACGTCCTGATCTTCGATCATGATCTTGACCGGCTGGAAGCCGTTTTTATAATAACTTCCGGTCGGGGAAGCAATGATCATGAAAGTAGCGTGTTTGACAGCGTGAACACCCAGCTGTTCATCGTCACCGAACATGAACGGACGGATGTACAGCGTGGTGCCCGGTTCGGACGGTGTCCACTCTTTTTCGTGGCTGATATAGGTGGTCAGGATCTCAAAAGCATCCTTTTCATCGATCTTCGGCAGGCAAAGACGTTCCGCCGAGTTGTTCATACGGCGGATGTTTTCCATCGGACGGAACAACTGAACGCCGCCGTCGGCACGGCGGTATGCCTTTAATCCTTCAAAAATTTCGGCACCGTAGTGCAGAACGGTCGAAGCCGGATGGATGGACAGTCTGCTGAACGGAACGATACGGGCGTCATGCCAGCCGTTTTCGGTATCGTAATCCATCATAAACATATGGTCGGTAAAGATTCTGCCGAAACCGTATTCACTGCCGGGTTCCGGTGTAGGGGTCTGGATATTCTTGACTCTGATTTCCATAACAAATAATCCTCCTATTAATCTTTAAAATCTGCGCCGAGCTGTAACGCGCGGCGGTTGATATCGAGCTTGTCGGCATGACGTGCCGAAATGACCTTGCCCAATGCGGCTTCGATCGAATCGGACGGATATTCACCGACGACCGAAAGCACCTTACCCATTAAGATCATGTTGGCAAGGGTCGGCATTCCGTTGTCGGAAGCCATGCGGGTGGCGGGAACGGCATAGACCGTTACGTCCTTCCGCTTGACCGGGCGTTCGATCAGACTGGAATCCAGGAAAATGGTGCCGCCCGGCACGACCGCGTCTTCATAGCGGTCCAGTGACGGCAGGTTCATGACGATCAGCGTATCGGGATTGGAAACGATGGGTGAACCGACCGGCGTATCACTGATGATAACGCTGCAGCTTGCGGTGCCGCCACGCATTTCCGGACCGTAGGACGGCAGCCAGCTGACCTGTTTCTCGTCGATCAGACCTTTATAAGCCAGCAGTTTTCCGGCAAACAGAATACCCTGTCCGCCAAATCCGGCGAAAAGATAATTATTTGTACTCATTTTGCTGCTTCCTCATGTGCCGTGCGATCTTTATACACGCCCAGCGGGTAATACGGGATGATTTTTTCAT
>JAZRWX010000308.1:0-11611 GCA_045599905.1 Acutalibacteraceae bacterium | reverse complement strand
CCGACTTCAAAAACAAAACAGACGCATATATTGTCAGCAGCCAGCTGAAACAGAAAAAAGAAGAGGAACTTGCAGCCAAGCAGCAATCGGTTTATACGGGATCATCCTCTTCAACAGAACAAGGCAAGGAAACAGCCGGTTCGGAAGATGAAAATACCGTTACAGACCTCAACACTTACGGCTTTGATAACGCCCGGAAAGATCACGCCACATGGCTGTGTATTACGGATTTTGATTTTGTAAACGGATTTGTATGGTATAATCCGGAAGAAAACGACGAGGAGTGGAGCCGGGCTTTTGATTCTACAAGTTGCTCCTGGGTCAGCTGGACACCGGACTACCGGATTTCCACCAACTATTCCAATTCAGTCCTCTTCAATACGACCAATTCCACAAATGATACCCTGTTACTCGGATCGGCAGGATCCTACAACATCAATAACCGTCAGGTCGATCCTACCGACGGTTATATCGCATTAAATGTTTTCTATAATCATTCCGTTACCACCAAGCCGAAGAATCTTTGGTTTATTCCGAGTTATATGGTCAATTTGAAAAAAGCGCCGACCCTTACCGAAAAAGGGTATCAATACAAATTGTTGCCCCATCGGCAGCCCCCGAAAGTAGAGGATTAAGAAAAAGCCTGATCAAACGATCAGGCTTTTATTATATTCCCAAATGTTTTCTTAATGTTTCGGCGTTACCGTCAAAAAGGACGGACTGAATATTACACGCGCGTGCCGCGGCAACGTTTTTCGGATTATCGTCCACAAACGTACAGTTTTGCGCCGTCAATCCGTATTGATCCAGCAGATAACCGAAAATCGCCGGATCGGGTTTCACCATCCGGATCGGACCCGAAAAAACAAGACCGTCAAATAATCCGAGCAATTCTTTTAATTCGGGTACTTCCCGATAATGCCGGACAAACCCTTCGCTGATATTGGAAAGCAGATAAAGTTCCTTCCCTGCCGCTTTCAGGTCCCGCAGCAATTGCGGCATACCGCTGATGATCGGCAGATGGCGGTACCAGTTCCGGTAGGCGTCACACGCCGCTGCACGGTAGTTTTCCGGCACACGCGCGGAAATACCGGCAAGAACTTCTTCATCCGAAATAGTCCCCTCATCCAGGCGAGCCCAGTACAAACGGTCAAATACGATTTTGCTGATCTCACAGGCCGCCTCGTCTTTAATATATTCCGCGGTCATGGCGTATTCATTAAAATCCACCAGCACCCGCCCAAGATCGAAAATATAGTTATCTGTCATCGTTTCACATCCCTTATATAATCAGTATATCACATCCGGCAAAGGATGTAAATAACCATAAAAAATCACGTTCTTCCGAAGAGGAACGTGATTTTTTATTACATCTTCGCCAGATTGGCTTTGAGGTTATTCAGCTGTTCACGAAGTTCTGCCGGCAGGCGGTCGCCGAACTTCTTATAATGTTCTTCGATTTCGGCGGCTTCCTTTTCCCAGACGTCCTTATCCACTTTCAGGATGGATTTCAGGGTTTCGAAATCAACGTCCAGATCGGTCAGGTCAATATCTTCCGGCTTCGGAATGTAACCGATTGGGGTTTCGTCGGCATCGGCTTTTCCTTCGCAACGATCCACGATCCAGTTGAGGACACGCATATTGTCGCCGTAACCCGGCCACAGGAAATTACCGTCGTCATCGGTACGGAACCAGTTGACGTTGAAGATCTTCGGCGCCTTGTCGCCGAGTTTTTCGCCCATTTCAAGCCAATGCGCGAAATAGTCGCCCATGTGATATCCGCAGAACGGCAGCATTGCCATCGGATCACGGCGGACTACACCGACAGCACCCGCGGCGGCAGCAGTCGTTTCACTGGCCATTGCGGAGCCGATGAACACACCGTTGACCCAGTCCTTGGACTGGTAAACCAGCGGCGCGCACTTTGCACGGCGACCGCCGAAGATGATAGCGGAAATCGGAACGCCCTGACCCTTGTCGAATTCTTCCGAAATGCAGGGGCAGTTCTTGGCGGGCGCGGTAAAGCGGGAGTTCGGATGCGCACCGGAGGTGCCGACCTTATCCGCCTTATCGTATTTCTTGTAATCCCACGGTTCACCGCGCCAGTTCAGCGCGTTGGTGGGCGGATTGTTGTTCAAACCTTCCCACCAGACGGTGTTGGTGTCCAGATCCAGCGCAACGTTGGTGAAGATGGTGTTCTTCTTGGTGCTTTCAAGCGCATTGAAATTCGAATGCTCGTTGGTGCCGGGGGCAACACCGAAGAAACCGTTTTCGGGGTTGATGGCGTACAGTCTGCCGTCCGGTCCGATCTTCATCCAGGAAATATCGTCACCGACCGTCCAGATCTTATAGCCCTTTTCACGCAGATATTTCGGCGGGATCAGCATGGCGAGGTTGGTCTTACCGCAGGCAGACGGGAATGCCGCCGCAACGTATTTGATTTCGCCTTTCGGATTCTGCAAGCCCAGAATGAGCATATGCTCCGCCATCCAGCCCTCTTTCCAGCCCTGGTAAGAAGCGATACGCAGCGCAAAGCATTTTTTACCCAGCAACACGTTGCCGCCATAAGCCGAATTGACCGAAATAATGGTGTTGTCTTCGGGGAAATGGCAGATGTAGCGGTTTTCCGGATCAACGTCACACTTGGCGTGCAGACCGCGGACCCAGTCTTCACTGTCGCCCAGCACTTCCCACACCTTTTCGCCGGTACGGGTCATGATCGCCATGTTCAGCACAACATAGATCGAATCGGTGATTTCCACGCCGATTTTGGCAAGCGGAGAACCGATCGGGCCCATGGAGTACGGAATGATATACATCGTGCGGCCGTTGTAGGTACCGCGGGCGATATTATACAGTTTTTCATACATTTCTTTCGGATCGCACCAGTTATTTGTGGGACCGGCGTTATCTTCTTCGCGGGTGCAGATGAAGGTACGGCCTTCCACACGCGCCACGTCGTTGGGTTTGGTACGATGCAGATAGCAGCCCGGCAGCAGATCTTCATTCAGTTTGTGCATTTCACCGGTGCTGCACGCTTCAGCGCGAAGTTTTTCCAGTTGTTCTTCGCTGCCGTCGATCCACATGATGTCAGACGGTTGAAGCAGTTCTTTCATTTCGTCCAACCATTTTAATACGCTTTTGTTGGTTGTCATGATTACATTATCTCCTTTGCTTGTATCAATGAGTTACAATTTTCTCCTTATACATTATAATATTTTATTCGCTTAAAATCAAGTGCATTTCGGAAAATTTTTGTAATTTCATATATTTTATTGTAATTAACGTTTGATATTGATATTATTTTGTGCTATACTGTTCATATATTTTCAAAAGCGAGGTCATTTTATGAGAACCATTATTTCTGTAATCGGCAAAGATACGATCGGAATTATTTCAAAAGTCAGTTCCGTCTGCGCCGAATACGGTGTCAACATTGTCGATATTACCCAATCCGTCATGCAGGATCTGTTCGTCATGGTCATGCTGACCGATATTTCAAACATGACCTGCCCGTTCAACGAATTTTCCGAAAAATGCAAAACGCTGGGCGAAGAAATCGGACTGGATATCCGTGTTATGCACGAAGATATCTTTAATTCCATGCACCGCATTTAAGAGGAACCGCCATGCTTAATTTACATGATATTTTTGAAACGATCAATATGATCGAGCAGGAAAATCTGGATATCCGCACCATTACCATGGGCATTTCCCTGCTGGACTGTGCCGATTCCGATCCCAAACGTGCCTGCGAAAAAATTTACGAAAAGATCAACCGGCTGGCGGGAAATCTCGTCAAAACCGGATGTGAAATTGAAAATCAATACGGTATTCCGATCATCAACAAGCGTATTTCGGTCACACCGATCTCCATGCTGGTCGCGTCCGGGCAGGATCCCCTGCTTTACGCCAAAACCTTACAGCGTGTCGCCGACAGTACCGGTGTCAACTTTATCGGCGGTTATTCCGCCCTTGTGCAGAAAGGTTTTTCCGCGGGCGACCGTGCTTTGATTGAATCCATTCCGGAAGCGCTGAATGAAACCACCAATCTGTGTTCTTCGGTCAACATCGGTTCGACCAAAGCGGGACTCAATATGGATGCCGTCAAACTGATGGGACAAGTGATCCGCCGTGCCGCCGAAGCGACCGCCGACCGGGACTGCATCGGCTGCGCGAAGTTGGTCGTGTTCTGCAACGCGCCGGAGGACAACCCATTTATGGCAGGTGCTTTTCACGGTGTCGGTGAGCCGGACAGTGTTATTCACGTCGGCGTATCGGGTCCGGGCGTCGTGCGTGCCGCTTTGCAGAAATGTCCCGACGGGGATTTCGGCGAAGTTGCTGAAACGATCAAACGCACCGCCTTCAAAATCACCCGTATGGGTCAGTTGGTCGGCACCGAAGCCGCCAAACGGCTGGACGTTCCGTTCGGGATCGTGGACCTTTCCCTGGCACCGACCCCCGCGGTCGGCGATTCGGTCGCGCATATTCTGGAAGAAATGGGACTGGAACAGTGCGGTGTTCACGGAACGACCGCCGCGTTGGCTTTGCTCAACGACGCCGTGAAAAAGGGCGGCGTGATGGCGTCCTCCTCGGTAGGGGGACTGTCCGGCGCGTTTATTCCCGTCAGCGAAGACGCCGGCATGATCGACGCCGCGAAATCCGGCACCCTGCATATTGAAAAATTAGAAGCCATGACCGCCGTCTGCTCGGTGGGACTGGATATGATCGCCGTACCGGGCGACACTACCGCCGAAACCATTTCCGCCATCATCGCGGACGAAGCCGCTATCGGCATGGTCAACAGCAAAACGACCGCCGTGCGCCTAATCCCCGCCATCGGCAAAAAGGCCGGCGAGGAACTGGAATTCGGCGGACTGCTGGGATCGGCACCCATCATGCCTTTACATCCCGGCAACGCTTCTAAAAAATTCATTGACCGCGGCGGCAGGATCCCCGCGCCGATGCAGAGTTTGAAAAACTGATTGATTACAGATTTTCCTTTTAAGACAAAAACAGCCCCGAAAAAATCGGGGCTGTTTTTTCATACCCGGATCAGCGATTGCTGTTCTGATCGTTTGAGCGGTTTTTGTTCTGATCGTCAGAATTCTTCTTGTTCTGATCGCCCGAACGGTTCTGTTCATCATAACGGTTCTTGTTCTGATTCTTTTCGTCCATCGAAAATCACCCCGCTTTCTACTGGTAGTATCGGTCAAAAGCGGGGCAATTATGCTAAATATTAAATAATTTTTGTGCGTTTTCCCGGGTGGCGGACAAAACTTCCCCGACCGAAATCCCGCGGATCCCGGCAATGCGCCGTGCCACGTGGATGATACGGTCCGAACGGTTCAGTTTGCCGCGGAACGGTTCGGGCGATAAATAGGGGCAATCGGTTTCCAGCAGCAATCGGTCCGTCGGCAGTCCCGCCACGATTTCCGGCAGGCGTCGCGCGTTTTTAAAGGTCAGCGATCCGCCGACCCCGATATACATTCCGATTTTCAGAATTTCCCGTGCCATTTCCATACTGCCCGTAAAACAGTGTACCACGCCTTTCGGACGGTACTGTTTCAGCAGTTCCAGCGTATCGGCGTGCGCGTCACGGTCATGCACGATTACCGGTTTATTGAGGCGCAAACTCAATTTCAGTTGTTCCTCAAAGGTTTTCAACTGTTCGGATTTTGTGGAATCATCCCAATAATAGTCCAGCCCGATTTCCCCGATGGCAACGCATTTCGGATGCGCCGCGAGCCGCTCGATCTCATCGATCGCGGTTTTGCTTTCCAGGTTTTCGGGGTGGATCCCCACAGCGGCATATACGTAATCATACCGTTCCGCCAACGCCAGTGCCTGTTCGGATGATGCCCCGTCACAGCCGCAGGTCACGATGCCGCAAACGCCGTTTGCCGGCAATTCTTCCGCCAGCAAACGTTCCCGGCAGTCGTCAAATTTCGCGTCGTCATAATGGGCGTGAGTATCGAAGATCAGACGCTCGTCAAAAGGATAATCGGCCGTCATCAGCGAACCTTACTGCCGGCCGGAATCCCGTCGGCAAAGAGGACGTGCACATCCTCGCCGCAGTCCGCCGCCAGGATCATACCATTGGACTCCACACCGCACAGCACGGCGGGTTTCAGATTGGCGACCACAATGACCGTGTGCCCGATCAGATCTTCCGGCTGATACCATTTCGCAATACCTGACGCGACGGTACGCAGGTTACCGCTTCCGTCATCCAGCGTCAGTTTCAGCAGTTTTTTCGCTTTCGGGATCGGCTCGCATGCGGTGATTTTTGCAGTGCGCAGTTCCACCTTGGCAAAATCGTCGATCGAGATCTGCTCCATGGTCACCACGTTTTCCGCTTTTTCCTCTTTTTCGACCTTTGCCGCCATTTCGGCTTCGATTTCAGCCATGACTTTCGGAATATCCAAACGCTGGAACAGCGGTGTTGCCGTACCGACGTGATATTCGGTGACCGCGTCAAACGAGAATCCTTCCGCCGTGCAGTTCAGCTGTTCGGCGATCGAATCAGCACATTGCGGAATGATCGGTTTCAGCAGTTGACCCAACAGACGGATGGACGCCAGCAAATGATACATTACAGCGTTCAGGCGCGGCAGTTGTGCCTCGTCCTTCGCAAGTGCCCACGGGGTGGTTTCATCGATATATTTATTACAGCGCTTGGCTAGATTCATCACGGCGGCGCAGGCATCGGCATTGTGGTATTCGTCCATCAGCCGGAAATAATTTCCGACCGTTTCTTCGGCGCAGGCGACCAGTTCACGGTCACATTCCTCGGTCGGGGCCGCGGCGGTCACTTTCCCGTCAAAATACTTATTGGTCATGGCGATCGACCGGTTGACGAGATTGCCCAGCGTGTTGGCAAGGTCCGCGTTAAAGACGGTCATAAAACTTTCGTAAGTGATCGATCCGTCCTGCGTAAAGGGCATTTGCGACAGCAGATAATACCGAACGGCGTCCGCGCCGAAACGGGCGGCAAGTTCGTCGGCATAGATCACGTTGCCGCGGGACTTGGACATTTTATCCTCGCCGACCAGCACCCACGGATGACCCAGTACCTGTTTCGGAAGCGGCAGGCCCAGCGCCATGAGAATGATCGGCCAATAGATGGTGTGGAAACGGACGATATCTTTACCGATCACGTGCAGGTCAGCCGGCCAGAGTTTTTGGAACTGATCGGTACTGCCGTCCGGATCGTAGCCGACACCGGTGATATAGTTGGAAAGCGCGTCGATCCAGACGTAGACCACGTGGCGGTCGTCAAAATCGACCGGAATGCCCCATTTGAAAGACGAACGGGACACGCAAAGATCGGAAAGTCCCGGTTTCAGGAAATTGTTGATCATTTCGTTTTTGCGGGATTCCGGTTTGATAAAGTCGGGATTCTGCTCGTAGTATTCCAGCAGTTTATCCTGATATTTGGACAGCCGCAGGAAATACGCTTCTTCTTTTGAGTCGATCACGTCACGGCCGCAGTCGGGGCATTTGCCGTCCACCAACTGGGAAGACGTGAAGAACGATTCGCACGGGACGCAGTATTTTCCTTCATAAGTGCCCTTGTAAATATCGCCCTGCTCATAGAGTTTGCGGAAAATCTTCTGAATGACCTTTTCATGCGCCGGATCGGTCGTGCGCATAAACTTATCGTAGCGGGTGTTCATGCTGTCCCACACGGCACGGATTTGCCCCGAAATATCATCAACATACGCCTGCGGTGAAATACCGGCGGCGTTGGCGTATTCCTCGATTTTCTGGCCGTGTTCATCCGAACCGGTCTGCAAAAACACGTCAAACCCCATCATTTCCTTATAACGGGCGATCATGTCCGCCAGCACGATATCGTACGCGTTGCCGATATGCGGCTTACGCGAGGTATACGCAATGGCTGTGGTAATGTAAAATTTCTGCTTTTCCATAACTATTCCCTCCGTATTACGGCTTTTTAAACAAATATGCGATATAGGATACGATCCAAGAAACGGCGGCGCAAAGCAACAGCGTTTTCCCGTTCGGCAGACCGGACCCCGTAAAGGTCAGGTAAATGAACAGTACCGATCCGATGCAGGCAACCAGTGTATATAGAATGGTCAGTATCAGATTGGAACGGCGTATTTTAGCGGCGCAGTTGATGATCGACGCCAGCAAAAGCGGATCTTTGCGGAATGCCGCCGGTGCCGATTGGCGATTGACCGGGGTCACCGTGTTTTTATAAGCGTGGGTTCCGGAACTGCTCATGACACGGATCGAATCCTCGTACAGTCCCAGATAGTCACAGATCATATCCGCCGTCATATTCGGGTCGCAGCTGTCAACCAGCAGCACGACACCGAGATCTGTCAAAGAACGGATTTCGGAAGCCACCCGTTCATCGGCACGGTATTGCACCGTCAACAGCGCGCAGGCCTTACCACCGCAGGCGATATAGACCGGGAAATACCCTTCCCGAAGGATTTTACGATCCACTTCGATTTCCGGCATTGCGACCCCGTGGGCTTCCATCAGCGTACGGTTGCCGACGAAAAGCAATTCGTCATCGACCCAGCCCGAAAGTCCCAGGCGTTCCTCGTATTTGACGGAATCGGAATCGGGCAGTTTGTAGTTACTGCCGCCCGTGGTGATCTGTTTGAAAATGGCGGACAGCGGACTCTTCACCGCCTCAGTCAGAACCGAAGCGCGCACCAGAATCTCGTCGATATTATTATCTTCCAGAACACGCATATCATGCAGTGTGACCGTGCCGTCCGGGAACAGTTCACGGGACGAAAGAACGATCGCGTTGACGTTATCCAGCCGTTCGGCGGCTTCCCGACCGGCGATCATGGCGCCCTTTTTATTCAGACGTGCCGCCGCGTGATACACCGGCAAAACGTCCATCAGGAAAAGCGGAGGCGCCGCCGCAATGCACAGAACACCCGTTGCGGCGTAAAAGCCATATACCGCGCCCTGCAATTTGGCCCAGACCGCCACGCCGACAATGGTCGCCAGTGCAAGTGCCGCGCCGAATACCCAGACCAGCCGACCGTCCAGAACGGTCGAAAACTCAAAATACTTCATATAGTTTTCGAGCATCTTTGCCGGACGGGGCGCCGCGACGAGTGCCTGCCCTTCAACAGCGTTATTTGCCATGGCAAAAGTCGTTGCCGGATCTTCCAGCAGCATGACCGCGTTTTTCTGTGTGGTAGAAGCAATCACGCGGAAATTGCCTGCTTTCGCCGACGCCGAAAGAAATGTGCCGAGAGCACGCAAAAACAGAAGCACCGAAACGGTCGCCATCAGCGCGTAGCAATGATACGCCGTATTCGTATTTTTCAGAATTGCGAAAACGCCCAGCAACAGTCCGGAAGCCGACAGTGCGGCCGTCATACAATCGGTAGAGGCACGGCGATTAAACGCCTTTTTAAGTGCTTTGAACATATCCGCGTTCAAAACCGTTTGCAGTCCCAAAACCGCCGTCGCAAAAATCAGCGCGGCTTTCGGATTGGTAATCAGCGTATCAAACGGCAACAAGAAGAGTAAAGACAGAAGTGCCAGCACGATCGAACCCGCCAAACGCAAAAATGCGTTGCGTTTTTGCAGTGCTAAACGGCGCATCAATTTTTTCGCGTCTTCCGGGCGGCTGTCGTCCAGTGACGGACTGAATTCCTCAAATTCGGTTTGCTGCAGCCGTGCGGGTTCTCCCGCTTTTTCCTGCGGCATGGCCATTTCACCGATCTCGCCCGTCAAATCGACCGCGCGAGTCATGGTGCTGACACGGATATGGTCCGTATTCCCGTCCGCCTTGATAACCGGCGTAAAACGGATGGTCGCCGTATCCTGCGGCGCGTCCGCAGTATCCGTATCCGGCAGAACGACCGCGTCAAGATCCGAAAGAACCGGTCGTTCGGATTCCGCCGGGTCTTCGTCAAACATTTCCATTTCAGCGTTAGGTTCCGGCTTTTCGGGTTCGTCATGGAACAGCTGGATCTCGGTCGTGAAATCGTATTTTTTACTGAGTTTTTCCAGCGTACGTTCACTTTCGTTACGCAAAATATCCGCAACGCTTTCCAGTTCGTAAAGCGGCTTTTCGTTTTTTGAAACGTCGTTTCCGTTATCGTCCATGACAAATGGTTTGCACCGTTTCAACAGCGTACCGTCATTCGTTCCGGACGCGGGAGATTCATATTTCGGCGGAAGCACGGTCCGCGGCACAGACGAGGACGGATTTGCCGGAACGATCGGTTCATCCGGCGCCGTTTGCGGCAGGTCGTCCGGCTCATCGGTCGGTTCCGGACCCGTTTCGATCCTTCCCCTTTCCGGATTCATTTGTTCCAGCGCCAGAGAAAGTTCCGTCAATTCAAGTGCCGCAATGGCGGGATCCTTGATTTCCGGTGATGCGGCCGGCTCGCTTTTCGCGGCGTTTAATCCGTCAGCCAGTTCTTCAAACACCTTTTCGCTGTCTTCGTGCGCTGTCTGACCGGAAACTTCCGGTGCGGCAGAAACGTCTGCCGGTGTCTGAACTGCCGGCGCGGCGGTATCATCCGTTCTTTTCTGCGCAGATCTGATCATACGGTTGCGCATTTCTTCCAGCGGATCGGGTCCGTCCGTTTTTTCGGGTTCGGCATGAGAATCCACCGTGCTGTTGAGTATTTCATCCGACGTCAGAGCATACGGCACTTGGTACGGTTCGTTCTGAGAAACCTCCGGTTCGGAAAGTTCTTCCAAACGGAAGAATTCTTCCTGCTCTTCGGCTTTATTCTTTTTAGAAAAAATCCCCATTTGTCATTCTCCTAATAATATTCCGTCATTCTTTTTATTTTCTGCGGCGCACGACCTCATACATCAGTACGGCGGCTGCGACCGACGCGTTCAAAGAATTGATCTTGCCGCACATCGGCAGTGAAACGATCCCGTCACACTTCTTGGCGACCAGTGTTCCGATGCCCTTTCCCTCGTTGCCGATCACCAATGCGCAGGGACAGTCAAAATCGGTTTGCGTATAATCCGTTCCGTCCATATCCGCGCCGAATACCCAGATTCCATTTTCTTTCAGTTCGTCGATCGTGTTGGCAAGATTGGTAACACGCGCGACCTTGACGTATTCCAGCGCTCCGCTGGCGGCTTTCGCGACCGTGGCGTTCAGCGATGCAGAACGGCGTTTCGGAATGATCACACCGTGTACGCCGCAGGCCTCCGCCGTGCGGATGATGGCACCCAGATTATGCGGATCCTCAATTTCATCGCAGATGATCAGAAACGGTTTTTCCTGACGGGATTCCGCCGTTTGAAGGATCTCTTCGACCGTACTGTATTCCTGCGAAGCCAGAAAAACCGCCACGCCCTGATGATTGACGTTTCCGCAATAATAATCCAGTTTTTGCGGGCTGATTTCCTTGATCAGGATCCCGCGTTCGGCACATTTTGCGACAATGGCGGTCACACTGCCGCCGGTCACCCCGTGCGCGACCAGCAAACGGTCGATTTCCCGACCGGAACGCAGTGCTTCCAGAACGGCGTTTCTGCCGCAGATGAGATTTTCGTTTTTTTGTTCATTTGCGTTTTCCTGCAAAGCAACCCACTCCATAGAGGTAATAATTATAATCCAAATTATTATATC